>NZ_JAJSOU010000009.1:0-204796 GCF_021282405.1 Buttiauxella cochleicola | reverse complement strand
CAAAGAAATGGAGTATGCCGATCCAAAACTGGCGGCTGGCGATGAGTCGTTTTATTATCGAGTTCGGTGACCGCCTGAGCGATCACCTTTAATACGTTGGCAGTTACACAGAATTATTTACAGGGTCAACGGCGACAGCCATCGAACCGCCTGCGCCTGTTGTTAAGGCATCCTGGGTTCACAAAACAGGCTCAACCGGGGGCTTTGGGACTTATGTAGCGTTTATTCCCGAGCAACAACTTGGCATCGTGATGATGGCAAATAAAAGCTACCCAAATCCTGAGCGGGTTAAAGCCGGGTACAAAATCCTCGCAGCATTACAGTAATGCATACCGGCCTGCTCAGCAGGCCTTTTTATTTCTGCCCGCATACCGCTTTTTTGCTGCTGCCTTCTACACTTAGCTAAAACAGCAGAAGGAATTAGCTATGCGCATCTGGCCGATTATCACCACTCTTGCAGTTGCGTTTCTCGTTGTTGCCTGTAGCTCTCCAACCCCTCCACCAGGAACCACGGTGGTCAATAATTTTGAAGCAAAACGCTATCTCGGCAAGTGGTATGAAATTGCCCGTCTTGACCACAAATTTGAAAGCGGGCTAGAGCAAGTGACTGCTACATATAGCACCATGGATGACGGTGGAATTCGTGTGATAAACAGAGGATTTAATCCCGACAGGCAGATGTGGCAGCAAAGTGTCGGCAAAGCTTACTTCACTGGAAACCCAAGTCGCGCAGCACTAAAAGTCTCATTCTTTGGGCCGTTTTACGGTGGGTATAATGTGATAGCCATTGATAAAGATTACCGGCACGCACTGGTGTGCGGGCCGGATAAAGACTATCTGTGGATATTGTCACGCACCCCGACAATCAGCAGTGAAGTGAAGCAACAGATGCTTAATATCGCGACACAACAGGGCTTCCCGGTCGAGAAGTTACTGTGGATTAAACAACCCACCAATTAATGAGTGCTAATTTTCAGGCCAATAATCCCGACGACAATCAAAGCCAGGCTCGCAATGCGGGCCAGGTTTGCTGATTCGCCTAACAGCAAGATACCTGTGGTGGCAGCACCTACGGCACCAATTCCTGTCCAGACGGCGTAAGCCGTACCGGTCGGCAACGTTTTCATTGACCAGGACAGCAGCGCGATGCTGACAACCATGGCAACTACGGTGATAACGCTTGGCCACAGGCGGGTGAAACCATGGGTATATTTCAGGCCCACAGCCCACACAACTTCTAATAAACCGGCGATAACAAGAATAAACCAGGCCATATACAGCTCCATTATTGGGGCCGTCCCCGGAAATCAAGAAGCGCGAATGGGTCGTCCCATAAGGCTGGTGAGGGCACTATTTTAACGATCGGCCGCAGACAAAAAAGTCCAACAGGACTTTCTTATCATAAAAACCAGTAAAGTTTTGTTTCCACATCTGGCGGGAGTTTTGACATTAAGCCGAGAAATGAACGCAATTTAACCCGTAAATCCACAATTCATTTCAGGTGCTTTTTTCATATTATAATGTTTTATTCGGCATTCAGAAAAGTCTGTAATAGTGAGTCACGCGAACGGTAATTATGCATAAGATATTGTTAATTGACCGCTGCCATTATACCCGGCAGGGATTCAAATATTGGCTTAGTCAAAACCCTGCTTTTTCTATTTCTGAAACTGATAATTTACTTGTAGCGCGCGAGAAAATAATACAATGGCGACCTAATCTTGTTATTACCGATTTCACCAGTTTCGCCAGCTCTCTACATAATATCCAACAGCTCTCATCTATTTATTCTGCCTGTGGTACATCAATTCGATTAATGTTACTTAACAGTATCCGTCACGAAAAGATCGAAGAGTACTGTCTGGCTCAGGGCTCACGCTCGCTACATAGTAAATCCGTTCCACTAGCGGAGCTTTACGACACTATTCAGAAGCAACTTAGTGCCCGCCCACCTTTTCATCCGGTACGGCAGTATGCATCTCCTCTTCTTACATTGCGTGAGGAGCGTATATTAAAGTTGTGGACCGATGAGGCCAATAATGATTATATCGCCAGAATAATGGGGATTAGTACCAAGACGGTTTATACCTATAAGCGGAATATCCGTATGAAGTTAGGGATTAATAATCGCTATTCATTGTTTATAGAGCAACAACATTAACGAAAGGAATTACGGTACGGCAATGATACCGTACCGTCGGTGATACTTTAATTCTGCGCTTTTGTTGCAGCACCTGAAATGGCCTGGCCGCCATCCTGAATATCTTCACCCACGCCTTTGGTGGTATTACACGCGGTAAGTAACGACGAAAGCACTATGAGAGAAAAGAACGCTGCAATAGTTTTCTTAATCATGACCGTTTCCTTTTTTGACCATATTGTTTGTGTATAGCAGTTAAAGCATAGACAAAAATTGGCAAGCTGAAGGAAAAAGCGGATTTTTAGGAGTGTTGGTAATTACTTGTTTGCTGCACGTTCGATGGAGCCGCCAAGGTGCTTGAGATCTTCACCAAAGCCGCGGGTGGTATTACAACCGGCGAGAAACGAGGTTAACAACGTGATGAAAAGTAAATGCTTAATCAAACGGTTCATCTTCCCTGCCTTTTGTAAGTGGCGACGAAGTGCTAAACCCCGTCGCCAATCTTCACGTATTACTTAACGCGAGAAACGTATTCGCCAGAGCGGGTGTCAACTTTGATCACTTCGCCAGTCTGAACGAACAAAGGTACTTTAACCACAGCACCAGTAGACAGTTTTGCAGGCTTACCACCGGTACCAGCAGTATCACCTTTCAGACCTGGATCGGTTTCAACGATTTCCAGCTCTACAAAGTTTGGTGGTTGTACGGCGATTGGACGGCCGTTCCACAGGGTGACGATACATTCGGCCTGATCCAGCATCCACTTAGCATTTTCGCCAATGGCTTTTTCATCAGCTGCCAGCTGCTCGAAAGTTTCGTTGTTCATGAAGTGGTAGAACTCACCGTCGTTGTACAGGTAAGTCAGGTTCATATCGATAACGTCTGCGCCTTCAGCGGAGTCGGTAGATTTGAAAGTTTTTTCTACGCGGGTGCCAGTCAACAGGCGGCGCATTTTAACGCGAGCAAAGGCTTGGCCTTTACCTGGTTTCACGAACTCACTGGATTCAACCGCGTAAGGTTCGCCTTCAAACATGATTTTAAGACCGGCACGAAAATCGTTGCTAGAATAAGTCGCCATAAGGCCCTCTGAAATTGTTAATTGGTAGCTTAGCCAAAAAATGGCACACATTGTAACCCTAAATCCCCCTCGCAGAGAAGATTGGTTAACGCAACTTGGCGATGTTATAACCGATCCTGACGAACTGCTGCATATTTTAGAGCTGAACGCTGACAAAGAGTTGTTAGCGGGGCGTGATGCACGCCGACTTTTTGCCTTGCGCGTGCCGCGAGCTTTTGTCGCGCGCATGGAAAAAGGCAATCCGAACGACCCACTATTACACCAGGTGTTAACTTCGAAAGAAGAGTTTATTGCCGCTCCCGGCTTTAGCACTGATCCGCTCGAAGAGCAGCACAGCGTGGTTCCGGGGCTGCTGCATAAATACAGTAACCGGGCGCTGTTGTTGGTTAAAGGTGGCTGTGCGGTCAACTGCCGCTACTGTTTCCGCCGCCATTTCCCCTACTCCGACAACCAGGGGAACAAGCGTAACTGGCAGGCCGCCATTTCATATATCAGCGATCACCCTGAACTCGATGAGATCATTTTTTCTGGCGGCGATCCGCTTATGGCAAAAGATCATGAACTGGATTGGTTGATCGGCGAACTGGAAGCAATCCCGCATATTAAACGTCTACGTATTCACAGCCGTTTGCCGATTGTCATCCCGGCACGTATTACCGAAACGTTAGTAGCACGTCTTGCGCGCTCACGGTTGCAGGTGATTCTGGTAAACCATATCAACCATGCCAATGAGATTGATGAAGAGTTCAGAGCGGCTATGGTGGGCTTACGCCAGGCCGGCGTCACATTGCTTAACCAAAGTGTCCTGCTGCGCGATGTGAACGATAACGCGCAGACGCTCGCAAACCTGAGTAATGCACTGTTCGATGCGGGCGTAATGCCCTATTACCTGCATGTGCTCGATAAAGTGCAAGGTGCGGCGCATTTCATGGTGAGTGATGATGAAGCCAGAATGATTATGCGTGAGTTGCTGACGTTGATTTCCGGCTATATGGTGCCGAAGCTTGCGCGTGAGATTGGCGGTGAGCCGAGTAAAACACCATTGGATTTGCAGTTACGGCAAAGTTAATTCAGAAATGAATTTTGTAGGTCGGGTAAGCGCAACACCACACGACCTACAAAATTAAACTTAGATCAGTTCGGGCACTTATAAACCTGACCAGTCATTTTGCTGGCAGTCGGAGCAAAGCTCGACAACAAGTTTTGCGTCGGGCTGCTCACGCCATACAGCACGTTACCACCCATCGCCGCTGCGTTATTACGCAGAGCATTAGCCGCGCCGCGCATAGAACCACCTTCATCACCATGTTGGCCTGACAACCAGTTACTTTGCTCGCCGGTTGCGGTGCCAATCAGCTGGCATTCAGTGCCTGGCTTCTCTTCAACGAAACGAACGCTCTGGCCATTAGTGCTTAAATCATTGCTGGTGCTACATCCTGCCAGCAGCAGCGCTGCCACAGCTATTCCTGCTGAAACTTTAATGCGCATGTTCTTCCCCGTTATCAATGCCGTCTTGAATAGTAGCGGGCAGTCATCGCCCGGTGAGATCTTATACCAGAGTGCGACCAAAAAGAAAAAACCCTCAGACATTTCTGCCTGAGGGTTTTCTTAACACGGTGTTACTTCACACCAGGTGTTGGGGCAAATTACATCATGCCGCCCATGCCACCCATACCACCCATACCTGCGCCGCCCATGTCTGGACCGTCAGATTTTGGCATATCGGTAATCATGCACTCGGTGGTGATCATCAGGCCAGCCACAGAAGCTGCGTACTGCAGAGCAGAACGAGTTACTTTGGTTGGATCCAGGATACCCATGTCGATCATGTTGCCGTATTCTTCAGTTGCTGCGTTGTAACCGTAGTTACCGTCGCCCGCTTTCACGTTGTTAGCAACAACAGATGGCTCTTCGCCGCAGTTCAGAACGATCTGACGCAGTGGGGATTCCATTGCGCGCAGCGCAACTTTGATACCCACGTTCTGGTCTTCGTTCTGGCCACGCAGTTCAGACAGTTTAGAAGCTACGCGAATCAGCGCAACACCACCACCGGCAACCACACCTTCTTCAACCGCAGCACGGGTAGCGTGCAGGGCATCTTCAACGCGTGCTTTCTTCTCTTTCATTTCAACTTCGGTAGCAGCACCGACTTTGATTACTGCAACGCCGCCAGCCAGTTTAGCTACGCGCTCTTGCAGTTTTTCACGGTCGTAATCAGAAGTTGCTTCTTCGATTTGCTTACGAATCTGAGTCACACGGCCCTGGATTGCGTCTTCTTCACCATTACCATCGATGATAGTCGTGGTGTCTTTGTTGATAACGATACGTTTAGCAGTACCCAGATCTTCCAGAGTCGCTTTTTCCAGCTCCATACCGATCTCTTCAGAGATTACGGTACCGCCAGTCAGAGTTGCGATATCTTGCAGCATTGCTTTACGACGGTCGCCAAAGCCAGGTGCTTTAACAGCAGCAACTTTCACGATGCCACGCATGGTGTTAACCACCAGGGTCGCCAACGCTTCGCCTTCAACATCTTCAGCAATGATCAGCAGTGGTTTGCCTGCTTTCGCAACGGCTTCCAGAACTGGCAGCATTTCACGGATGTTGGAGATTTTTTTGTCAGCCAGCAGGATGAACGGGCTTTCCAGTTCGATAGAACCAGTTTCAGGCTTGTTGATGAAGTACGGAGACAGGTAGCCACGGTCAAACTGCATACCTTCTACAACGTCCAGCTCGTCTTGCAGGCCAGTGCCTTCTTCAACGGTGATAACGCCTTCTTTGCCTACTTTCTCCATTGCTTCAGCAATCAGAGTACCAACAGTTTCGTCGGAGTTAGCAGAGATAGTACCAACCTGAGCGATTGCTTTAGAGTCAGAGCAAGGAACAGACAGCGCTTTCAGCTCTTCAACAGCGGCGATAACAGCTTTATCGATACCGCGTTTCAGGTCCATTGGGTTCATGCCCGCAGCAACAGCTTTCAGGCCTTCAGTGATGATGGACTGAGCCAGCACGGTTGCAGTGGTAGTACCGTCGCCCGCAGCGTCGTTCGCTTTAGAGGCAACTTCTTTAACCATCTGCGCACCCATGTTTTCGAACTTGTCTTCCAGTTCGATTTCACGCGCTACAGAAACACCATCTTTAGTGATAGTCGGTGCACCGAAAGATTTATCCAGAACAACGTTACGGCCTTTAGGACCGAGGGTAACTTTCACTGCATCTGCCAGTACGTTAACGCCACGCAGCATTTTCACACGAGCGTCATTACCGAATTTTACGTCTTTAGCTGCCATTCTTAACTTTCCTTAAATTCGTTTATGTTCGTTCAGTTATTGCGCGTATTACGCTTCAACAATTGCCAGGATGTCGCTTTCTGCCATGATCAACACTTCTTCATTGTCGATCTTCTCAGATTTCACGCCGTAGCCATCGTTGAAAATTACGATATCGCCGACTTTAACGTCCAGCGGTTGTACGTTACCGTTTTCCAGGATGCGGCCTTTACCGACAGCGATGATTTCGCCACGAGTTGATTTGCCTGCTGCGCTGCCAGTCAGAACGATGCCGCCCGCAGATTTAGATTCAACTTCTTTACGCTTGACGATAACGCGGTCATGTAATGGACGAATGCTCATGTGATAGCTCTCCTTTGAGAAAGTCATTATCAATTGTTTAGGTAACGCCGGCCCAAAATGGGTTATCGGCTGGTGACCTGAGAGATGGGGATGAGCCTTCCCCCCTTCAAGGGGGAAAACAAAAAAATTTTCGATTTTTAACGATTATGACGATCGTCGTTATCGCGATCATCTAGCTGTTTGGGAGCATCATCTTTACGTTGATACTCGCCGTCGAACGTTGAACCACCGCCGGTGCCCGCGCTAAAACCACCACCTGGTGTACGTGAGAAACGTAGATGTGGCATCAGTTTCAGCGTCAGATGCTTCTGTACTGGTGGCAGTAACAGCAGCAAGCCCAGGAAGTCGGTGAAGAAGCCTGGCAACAACAACAGCAAGCCTGCGATGATGAGCGAAACGCTTTTAATCATCTCAACCGCCGGGCTTTCACCCGCTGCCATTTTCTGCTGCATCAGCATGAAGTTTTTAAAACCCTGGTTGCGAACCAGCGACATACCAATTACTGAAGTGAATATCACCAGCACGAGCGTCAGGAAGACACCCATGACGTGGGCGACCTGAATAAACAATGAAATCTCTATGTATACATAGAGAAAGACGGCAATTAACGGTATCCAGCGCACCGTACACTCCTGTAGTTGGAAAAGCCCGTAGTAAAACCTGAGCAATTGTAGCAAGCGCCATCAAGCACTTGCGAAAATAGGTTAGCAATTATGCACAGTCAAAGAGATGGCGACGCCATAGTCAAAAATCAATCTAAGCGCCCTATTATTTTTTTGGAAGTTTTCAACAATTGATCAACATCACATATTAATAATTGTTATGTGAGCAGACCTTTTAATAAGTGATCCAGATTACTGCTTTTCGCTATCATCAGCATATCATCACGGCACGCAGACCGAATATGGACATAATCGTCGGTCTATTCATCGCACAACCGTAGATCCTGTGTGTGCAATGATCAATCAATGGCAGCTTTAATTAAGAAGGTTCACATGTTAAATAACATTCGTATCGAAGAAGATTTGTTGGGTACCAGGGAAGTGCCAGCGGATGCCTATTATGGTGTTCATACTCTGAGAGCGATTGAAAACTTCTACATAAGCAACAGCAAAATCAGTGATATACCTGAATTTGTGCGCGGCATGGTCATGGTTAAGAAAGCAGCGGCAATGGCGAACAAGGAGTTGCAAACCATTCCGAAAAGCATCGCAAACACCATTATCCAGGCCTGTGATGAAGTGCTGAATAACGGCAAGTGCATGGACCAATTCCCGGTGGACGTTTACCAGGGCGGTGCCGGTACTTCCGTCAACATGAATACCAACGAAGTGCTCGCCAACATTGGGCTTGAGCTGATGGGCCACCAGAAAGGTGAGTACCAGTTCCTGAACCCGAATGACCACGTAAACAAATGCCAATCCACCAATGATGCCTACCCGACAGGTTTCCGAATCGCGGTGTACGCTTCTATTGTGAAACTGATTGATGCTATCAACCAGTTAGGCGATGGCTTCCAACGCAAAGCGGTTGAGTTCGAGAATGTCCTGAAAATGGGTCGTACTCAGCTACAAGACGCCGTACCAATGACGCTGGGCCAGGAATTCCACGCATTCAACGTGTTGTTGAATGAAGAAACCCGCAACTTGCTGCGTACCGCAGAACTGCTGCTGGAAGTGAACCTCGGTGCGACCGCCATCGGTACTCGCCTGAACACCCCTGATGGTTATCAACAACTGGCGGTCCAGAAACTGGCTGAAGTCAGCAACCTGCCATGCGTACCAGCTGAAGACCTGATTGAAGCGACTTCCGACTGCGGCGCATACGTCATGGTTCACAGCTCGCTCAAACGCCTGGCGGTGAAAATGTCGAAGATCTGTAACGACCTTCGCCTGCTCTCTTCCGGCCCACGTTCTGGCCTGAACGAAATCAACCTGCCAGAATTGCAGGCTGGTTCCTCCATCATGCCTGCCAAAGTAAACCCGGTAATTCCAGAAGTCGTGAACCAGGTCTGCTTCAAAGTGATTGGCAACGACATCACGGTAACTATGGCTTCCGAAGCCGGTCAGCTGCAGCTGAACGTAATGGAACCTGTCATTGGCCAGGCGATGTTCGAGTCCATTCATATCCTGACCAATGCTTGCTACAACCTGCTGGAAAAATGCATCAACGGCATCACTGCTAATAAAGAAGTGTGTGAAAGCTACGTCTACAACTCAATTGGTATCGTGACTTATCTGAACCCATTCATTGGCCACCACAATGGTGACATCGTTGGGAAGATTTGTGCCGAAACCGGTAAGAGCGTGCGTGAAGTCGTTCTGGAGCGCGGCCTGTTAACCGAAGCCGAGTTGGATGATATTTTCTCTATCAACAACCTGATGCACCCGGTTTATAAAGCGAAGCGTTATACCGATGAAAGCGAACAGTAACCTTTCCGGTCCTTAACAAAAGGCACGTCCATTGGACGTGCCTTTTTCATTTGTATCACCAACAAAAACACAACAAATAATTATCAATTAATCAAACACAAGGACGGAAATCATGTTTGGAGCAGAACTCGTTATCGTGCTTTTAGCGATATATCTTGGGGCCAGACTCGGCGGCATAGGGATTGGCTTTGCTGGCGGTTTTGGTGTGCTGGTTTTAACGCTTGTTTTTCAGGTAAAACCGGGCTCTATCCCATTTGATGTAATCGAAATCATCATGGCAGTTATTGCCGCGATTGCCGCCATGCAGGTAGCAGGCGGAATGGACTATCTGGTCAGCCTTGCAGAAAAACTGCTGCGTCGCCATCCGAAATACATCACCTTCCTCGCTCCGCTCGTGACATGGTTTATGACTATTCTTGCGGGAACGGGTCATACTGCATTTTCCACGCTTCCGGTGATTACCGAAGTGGCGAAAGAACAAGGCATTCGCCCATCGCGCCCATTGTCTATCGCCGTTGTGGCCTCACAAATTGCGATTACTGCCTCGCCAATTTCTGCGGCTGTAGTGTTCTTCTCCGGCATTCTTGAGCCAATGGGCATCAGCTACCTGACTCTACTGAGCATCTGTATTCCGGTTACGCTGGTAGCCGTTATGCTGACAGCGATTGTGTGTAACTTCCTGGGCAGTGAACTGAAAGATGACCCGGTTTATCAGGAACGTCTGGCTAAAGGCGAAGTAAAACTGCGTGGGGCCAGCGTGTTTGAATTAAAACCTCATGCAAAACGCTCGGTGCTACTGTTCCTTATCGGTATCGTTGCCGTCATGCTGTACGCCACCGCCATCAGCGACACCGTTGGCCTGATTCAAAACCCTATCCTGCCGCGTAACGAAGCGATTGTGGTGTTTATGCTGACCATCGCTACGCTTATCTCCTTCACCTGTAAAATTGATACAGGCGAAATCCTCAATGCCAGCACGTTCAAATCGGGCATGAGTGCTTGTATCTGCGTACTGGGTGTAGCCTGGTTGGGTGATACCTTCGTTAAAAACCATATCCAGGATATTCAGGCCGTTGCGGGTGACTTACTGCAAAGCTATCCGTGGTTACTGGCTGTAGTGCTGTTCTTCGCAGCCACTCTGCTTTACTCCCAGGCGGCAACTACTAAAGCCCTGATGCCAGCGGCATTAATGCTTGGTGTTAGCCCACTGACCGCCATCGCCTCTTTCGCCGCTGTTTCAGCGCTGTTCGTGCTGCCAACTTACCCAACCTTACTGGCTGCGGTAGAGATGGATGACACTGGCTCAACGCGTATTGGTAAATACGTGTTTAACCACGCGTTCTTAATTCCTGGTGTTATCGCTATTACGCTGTGCGTGATCCTCGGCTTCATTGTCGGCGGCATGGTTCTGTAAATCTTTTAAAACACGGGTCGCACTGCGGCCCGTTTAACGCCCCCACTCACTCCCACATGCTATAGTCAACCGCGAATCCACCAGATACGAGGTTAGCTATGCCGACTACCCAGGCTGTTGTCATCCTTTGTACTGCCCCAGATGAAGCCACCGCTCAGGAACTTGCCGCCCTCGTGCTGGCGGAGAAACTGGCGGCCTGCGTCACCTTATTACCCGGTGCGACATCGCTCTATTACTGGGAAGGAAAAATGGAACAGGAGTATGAGGTGCAGATGCTGCTCAAAAGCGACATCGAGCATCAGGAGGCGCTGTTGGCTTGCCTGAAATCGCATCACCCATATCAAACCCCTGAATTACTGGTTCTGCCAGTTACCCACGGAGATAGTGAATACCTCTCATGGCTCTACGCATCTTTGCGCTAATTTTTGCGCTATTCAGCTCACACGCTTTTGCAGGTCTTTTCGACAACCAAAGCAAATCTCAGTTTGTGCCGGTCGACCAGGCTTTTGCATTCGATTTTCAGCAATCTGACCACCAGCTCAACCTGAACTGGCAGATAAAACCCGGCTACTACCTTTATCGCCAGCAGATAAAACTCAACCCTGCGCAAGCCGAACTTGCGCCGCTGGAGTTGCCAAAAGGTACCTGGCATGAAGACGAGTTTTACGGCAAAACTGAGATCTATACCCAGCAGCTTAATCTACCGATAACAATTCAGAAGGCGACCAAAGGAGCAACTGTTAGCGTGACGTATCAGGGCTGCGCCGAAGCAGGCTTCTGTTACCCACCTGAGACGCGCGTGGTGCCGCTGAGTGAAGTTCTCCCAGCAGCAAATTCATCTGCACCCGTGGCTGTTGCGCCAAAGCCACCAGCAGACGCTACAGATACTAAAACCACCCAACTGCCGTTCTCTGCACTTTGGGCATTCCTAATCGGTATCGGTATCGCCTTCACGCCTTGCGTGCTGCCGATGTACCCATTGATTTCCGGCATTGTGCTCGGCGGTAAACAGCGTTTATCCACTGCTCGTGCCCTGCTGCTGACCTTTGTCTATGTGCAAGGAATGGCGCTGACCTATACCGCGCTGGGCCTTGTAGTTGCGGCGGCTGGACTGCAATTCCAGGCAGCCCTCCAGCACCCTTACGTGCTTATCGGCCTGTCAGCGCTGTTTGTGCTGCTCGCGGCTTCTATGTTTGGGCTATTCACCCTGCAACTGCCATCATCGCTGCAAACGCGCCTTACATTGATGAGCAATCGCCAGCAAGGCGGTTCCGCGGGTGGTGTGTTTGCGATGGGTGCATTAGCCGGGCTGATTTGCTCGCCTTGTACTACCGCACCGCTGAGCGCTATTCTGCTGTACATCGCCCAGAGCGGGAACATGTGGCTCGGAGGCGGCACGTTGTATCTCTACGCGTTAGGCATGGGCCTACCGTTGATGCTCATCACCGTATTCGGCAACCGTCTGCTTCCCAAAAGTGGCCCGTGGATGGAAACCGTCAAAATCGCATTTGGTTTTGTGATCCTCGCACTGCCGGTTTTCCTGTTGGAACGCATACTGGGAGATAGTTGGGGTATTCGGTTATGGGGTTTGCTCGGCGTGGCGTTCTTCGGCTGGGCATTTATTACCAGCCTGCAAGCAACTAAATCATGGATGCGCGTGGTGCAGATAATCCTGCTCGGCGCGGCACTGGTTTGTGCTCGCCCTCTGCAAGACTGGGCATTCGGTAATACAGTAACCGCCAGCCAGGCACATCTCAATTTCACCAAAATTGCTAACGTTGAGCAGCTCGATGCCGCACTTGCCAGTGCAAAAGGCAAACCCGTAATGCTCGATTTGTACGCCGACTGGTGTGTGGCTTGCAAAGAGTTTGAGAAATACACCTTTAGCGATGCGCAGGTACAGCAACAGTTGGGAAATACCGTTTTACTCCAGGCTGATGTTACCGCCAACAACGCGCAAGATGTGGCGCTGTTAAAGCATCTCCAGGTTTTAGGGCTACCAACGATTTTGTTCTTTGATACACAAGGGCACGAGTTGCCAGAAGCACGTGTGACCGGTTTTATGAATGCTGACACCTTCCGTACGCATTTGCAGAAACTGACGCCGTAAACAACACTCATTGTGGGAAGTACACTAAATAATTCAGCTTGCATCGAGGCAGCTTGAAGTATGACGGGTACAACGGAGGAGATAACCGTGCAACGCGAAACAGTACTAGAGCACGCCTTACACGTACTTGAACGTGAAGGAATTGCCAGCACCACCCTGGATATGGTCGCCGCTGAGGCAGACTATCCGGTTACAGAGATCAGCAATTTCTGGCCAAACAGTGAGGCATTACTTTATGACGCCCTGCGTTATTTGAGTCAGCAAATTGATGTCTGGCGCCGTCAGCTCGCGCTTAATGAAGAGATGTCACTCGAGCAAAAACTGTTAAAGCGCTATGAAGCGTTGACCGAATGCGTCAACAACCATCGCTATCCAGGATGCCTGTTTATTGCTGCCTGCACCTTTTACCCGGATGCATCGCACCCGATTCACCAACTGGCCGATCAGCAGAAAAAAGCCGCCTGGGAATTCACTCATGAAATGCTAATGCAGCTGGAAGTGGATGACCCAACGATGGTGGCGCATCAAATGGAACTGGTGCTGGAAGGCTGCCTGAGCCGTTTATTGGTGAAACGCAGCCAGGCCGATATCGAAACGGCCCGTCGACTGGCCGAAGATATTCTGCGATTTGCCCAGTGCCGACAAGGTGGCGCATTGACCTGATGAATTGTTTTCTCGCCATTTTGCATGAAAAGAAAGCACTTAAACGCATTTAGCCCCTTTTTTATGACAAAGCCGTTGACGCCTGGCGGCCTTTACGGTTTAATGCGCCCCGTTGCCCGGATAGCTCAGTCGGTAGAGCAGGGGATTGAAAATCCCCGTGTCCTTGGTTCGATTCCGAGTCCGGGCACCACATTTAGAAGAACCCGCCTATGGCGGGTTTTTTGCTTTTCGAGATTCGGACTCTTCATCGAACTGCGTTCAATAATTCTATTGCTCGTCGCTTCCCTGCGACTCGCCCTGATATAACAATTACCAGAAGTACTTCACACCCGCGCTGGCAGAAAAGGCCTGGTCATTCGCCGTGCTACTCTGCGTCCCGGCAAAAAGCTGCACGCTATCCAAAAGAACGTAATCAATATCTAAGCCGTAATCGAAGCTATTTCGGTCAAACTCTGGCGAGTTAAGCGAAATCTCCTGCCCGCTCATATTGGTCGTCAGTCTCATATCGCTGATATCGCGCGCCACAATCTTGCTGGCCTGCGCCCATGCTGACAAATGCAGTTCATTGCTCACCATATAATTAAAGCGAGAGCCCAGCGCCACGCTGCTCTGGCACCCTTTCATGCCGCTAACACTCACACCCTGTGGGTTTCCTTCATCGATACTATCGGTATGAGAACGATCGTATTCAAAGCCGAGATAAGGCGTGATATCGGCTTCATGCGGTAAATGAAATGCGTAGCCTGATTCAAAGTAGAGGCTCGCGCTGCTCATATCCGTATTCGACTTCTGGCTACTTTGCGTGCCATTGCCGATAACCGGACGCTTAATGTCAGCATCGCCACGCTGGTAACTTGCCAGACCGTTCAGATAGAACGCTCCATCGTTGAACTGCCCATACGCGCCAATACCATTCTGGCTCCCATCAAGACTCCCACCGTTTCTGTCCAGCCTGGCAGTGATATTATTTTTATTAACGAAACCACCCAGCAGCAAGGCATTACTCACACGACCATCCATCCCCACAGAGGTGTTATTAGTGGTGCTGCTCACCTGGTTCCATCCATCAGGCTGATACTTGTTTTTCATATAATCATAAGAAGTCCACACGCCAGGGGTAACTTTACCCATGCCATACATGGCACTTAAACGATTCACGACAGTTTGCGTAAGGCGGTTTTGCTCCGCCAGCAATACGGAAGGCAGCTCGGAATAAATAACACCAGAATGGCTATCCACAATGCGCTGAACACCATCTCCTGAACGAGTAGATTGTAAGCCCGCGGAATAATCCAATAATTGCTGCTCGTCTACCGTCAGTACTTCACCGTTGTGCTGCTTTAATGCAATGTCATTAGCAGCAGCAAAAATGCTGTCTACCGCTTTGGCCCCCGCCATTGACAGAGAATCGCCATTACTGACGGTATTTTGTGCAGAGACTTGTTCCACATCGAGATTGACGTGGTCAGGCGTGTAATCAACATGATCAATCTTCAGGAACTTGCTGCCCTTGACCTGGCTAAATTGCCCCTGAATATTTTGCGCATGCAGAATGTCGTACGTTCCGTTAACCACGTAATTCTGATTAACCACGTTGACCGTGCCATCCAGCGCCGCGTTACCGCTAATATCAAGCTGATTATCAATGTAGGCATTAAGTATGCCGCTATGGCTCTGTGAATAATTGCCTTTCACTTTCAGTGAGCCATTAGATAAATCTATCGTCCCATTGTTATAAGTCGAACTCACTGAACCAGAACCGGTTAACGTACCGCCGGGAGAAATATTCACCGAGCCACGATGAATACTGCCACTAACCCACAGTGTGCCCTGATTTACAGTCGTATTTCCGCTATAGCTGTCATCGCCCGCCAGTTCCAGAATGCCGTTACCGTTTTTAACCAGACCAGCATCTCCTGATATATCGTTACTGAAGATGTAATGCGAATCGGGTACTTGAGCATTAAAATCGCCAAAGAGAGAAGAAAACAGCATTGGGCCATCTTCTGCACGCGGCGCATTTAACTCACCCCAACCATAGGTCGCGTTATAAGGTGCTCCCTGTGGTGAACCATCAGGCAGAT
Source organism: Buttiauxella cochleicola (assembly GCF_021282405.1). Classification (NCBI taxonomy): domain Bacteria; kingdom Pseudomonadati; phylum Pseudomonadota; class Gammaproteobacteria; order Enterobacterales; family Enterobacteriaceae; genus Buttiauxella; species Buttiauxella cochleicola. Next base: position 189,243 of record NZ_JAJSOU010000009.1, on the reverse strand, counting down.
AGTTTGCGGTCGTTAATATTGTTTGCTTTACCTGCTTTGCGGTCATCCAGGGATATTTGTGCCATACATTTGCCGCCGCTGCCGTAACTTGAGGTGCAGCACCTGAAGTACCGTAGAAATTGACATAACCGTTGTTATTCTCGCTGAGCAGTGGCCCAATAACATAATCGCCAGCAAGACACCAGGCTGCTGCCCTTCCGCATGCATTACTGCCTTTAATTACGCCGTTTTCATCATATCCGCTATAGAGCTGCTTATTACTATCAATACCCACTACCGTGATTAACCCATTTTCTATTGAGCCATCAATCAACGGGGTGAAATTTTCTGAGGATGGATTATTAAGGAGATCATTGCCGGCAGAGAAAACGATTAAGCCATTACTATTTACCAGATATTTTAATACCGCGGCAATAGGTGAATTCGCATCATAAGAATTATAACTCCCCCATGAAGCATTAAATAAATTGACTCCGTAATGCTCATGCAGATCCATAATGGCAGCAAGTTGATCATCAATCATTGAATGGCCAAGAGGGTCATCGGTCGTTTTCGCTTCATAAAGCTGAACGTTCTGGCTACCCACATAGGTCCCACCACTCCCCGTACTGGCAAGGATTTGAGAAACATAGCTCCCATGTCCCGAAGTATCCATATCAGCCAGTGCCAGCGATGCCGTAATATCCTCGGGAGTAAATGCGCCTGAGCCAAGGTTCTTCCCCTGCCCGACATAATGCAAAATAATAGCAACCTTACCGGTAATATTATTGAGATTTTTATTAATGCCTGAATCTAATACCCCAACTTTGACTTTATTATTATTTGCTCCTGGAGTTTGCACATCGGGTTTTATAGCTGGAGTATTTATTGTTTGAGGAGAGCCCGAGCCGCTACCACCACCGCCTCCACCACATGCCGTTAACAAAAGAGGAATAAATAGCGCGATCTTTCTTAACTTTAATATATTCATTGTCCCAGCGATGTCTATTTTTGGATATTTATTATGAACTTCATGAGGGTAATAAACATTACTGAATAGTTGTGTGAAAATCAAACATATTATTAAATGACAACTCACTCAATAATTAATATAAATGGATAAATTGAATGCTCATATTTTTAGGGAAAATAAAGCAAAATAAGATGAAGAAGGGATTATGCAAATACATTAAAGGGAACATCGCAAAATTCGATGTTCCACAAAGATGCATGGTTTTAAAATAGTGGCCCAGGCCAAAAGAAACAATCTTACTTTTGGGTAGCTTTACGTTAAACCCGCTACAAAACCAACGTCATAAAGCGGCTATTTGGGTCGAGTTGATAATCAGCAAACGGCTCACAATCGACAAAGCCATGCTTAAGATAAAGCTGATGGCAAGCAGCAAAGCCCGGCTGACTTCCGGTTTCTAAACTCAGACGCTGGTATCCACGGTCACGCGCAACTTGCAAAATGTGCAGCAAAAACTGGTTTGCCACACCACGGCGTAAAAAGTCCGTCGCGGTACGCATTGATTTCAACTCACCATGCCCATCATCGAGCATTTTCAATGCACCAATTCCGGCTAATTGCTCCCCTTCCCACGCAGACCAAAATGTCACTGCCGGGTCGCGGAGTTTTTGCACATCCAGCGCGTGGCTGCTTTCGGGTGGTGACTGTTCCAGCATGCCGGAAATATGATAGGCCACTAATGTCTGCACCGCCGGATGCGAAAGATCGTCAATTTTGATTGTGAACATGCGAGATTTCCAAATGTTGGGTAGAGAGCAAGTAACATATTTGCAACATCAAAACGAACAATCGCCTGTTCGTCCAATAACGATTACTTATAGCTCTTACTTCTTCATCTGCTGTAACTGAATCTGATCGGCATATTTGGCTTGTTCTGCCAGCGCTGGAAACTGTGCCGGAAGATAAAAACTCTCCGGTACTCTAAGCCCACGCATGTCGCTGCCGGTGTGGATTTGTAATTCTCCAAGCTGACTTATCGTCACCCCGGCAACTGCCGCAGGCATCACTAAGCGGTAAGGCTTCGCCTTTTCAAATGGGACTGGAGTCGGGTAACGGTTCTCGCTGAGATCATAGTTACGGTTGAGCACCAAAAATTTATCCGGCACCCGGCGCTTGCTGTTCCACCAGTCGCCGTCCACTTCGCGGAATTTTCTTTCTGATTCTGTTTTGCTGACCGCGCCAAGTTGTACCAATGCCTTGTGCAACGCCTTGTCTATCGCATGATCGTAAGACTCAATTGACCTGGCGTGTCCGTGCAAAATCACGTTTATCGCCAGCCGCGCGCCCAATAAATTGGAATAGAGATCTTCGGGTGAAAAAGCAGAGATCTCCTCGGAAAATCCCGGAACCGACTGGAATCCATACCACTGGGCAATCTCATGCCATTGCGCTAACTGAAACGCGAGATGCCCCGCAAGCCAGGCGGCAATCGTATAGCGTTCAACCATGGACGCGGGTGGATTGAACGCATGAAGCTGAATGCGTCGGACCCCCAATTCTTCGCTATAGAACAACCGCCAGTCCTGGCCAAGCCGCGAGTAGATCTGCGTGAAAAGATAGAAGGTGTTATCAGCAGTATCACGTACATGGGCGATATCAATAAAACCCCCACGGCGAGTGTAAATGAGGCCACTTTTCTCCTCACTCAAACCAACAATATTTTTGACCGCTCCCAACGCGCTATCGTTATAACGATGATGACCAAGGGTAGTAAGCGTCAGAATATTACCAATCTGGTAGACCGGAATGGGTACACCAACGGCTCGCACTTGCAGGTCATATCCAAAGGCACAGCAAGGTCGTAAAGACTCAGGAGCCGTGAGCTCTTGTGTTATCGGCCATACTCGCCTCGCCTTCTCAATGGGCAAGATATCTGCTGATTTCGGTGATGCGCCAAAACTCAGGGATGCCACACCGAGCAGCAGAGAAAAAATCCAGCGCTGCATTAAAATGCCTCCGCAACTTGAAAGTAAAACCCGGCACTCTCTTTGCCAAACCCCAGGTCGAGGCGAATATTCATATCAGGCTTAACCTCGAAGCGGTAACCCGCCCCGACCGTAGGTAACAGCGGGTTGTCTGAAAGATTATGTGGGCTATCACCCAATGCGCCCGCACCAACCCACAACACATAACCGTGCCGCCAGTTAAGCTTTTTACGGTATTCCAGTTGCGTGCTGACCACGTCTTTATCGCGATAACGCCCCTGGTAATAGCCACGCATCCGATTATCGTCCCCGGCCTGCGACAAGCGATCCCATGGCACATCGCCACGTGCAAAACGCCCCCAAAGATCGAACGCCAACACATCCTGATTGTTTAGCGGAAGGTAATAATTATATTGCAGCTGCAAAACGGTGAAGTGGTTATCCGAGCCAAGGGCAGGATCAAAAAGACTGTATTCGGCACTAAAGAACTGCCCATGTTGCGGCCGGGTTATCACATCCCGAGAATCGTAGTTGATAGTCGCCGTGATCCCTGAACTTAGAGAATTTCCATTTACGTTGTAGCGGGAGAAGTTATCACCGGGATGTTGATCATCAATATTTTCAGCGTCATACGTTGAAAAATCCCAACCTAAACCGGCATATAGATCATCAACCACCTGGCGCATGATCTGCGGTTGAAGGCTAATCGATTGTTGCGTGTATTTCTGCTCATCACCCTGCGCCGCATCGTACCCGATACCCCAAAAACCGGTCGGGATCTTCGCAAGCGATCCATCAATAAACAGCCGCCATTCATCCCCCGCAAAGAAGGTGTAATTCTTCATGCCAAGCCCTAACGCACCGCTAGTACTCACAAAACCGGTAAACGACACCGACGAGTTTTGCGTGACATGATCGTTGGGATCAACGCGATACACTCCCGCGATGGCAGTCCCCAGACCAAGTTTCAACTCAGGGGTATAAAACGGCCCCGGCAACACGCTCCAGTCAATGCCTTTACTGGGGTCATACTGATTATCAGCCCCCAGCTTTCCCAGAAAACCGTCAATCTCCTCGCGCGTCATGGCAACCGCGTCCGTCGGTATATTCATCAGGCTTAATAAGCCCAAAAATAGCGCGCCACGTTTCTTCATTAGAATCGATATTCGCCTGCGATGAAGAAGCTATTACGCTCGTTAAAACCAATCTCCGTCAGCACGTTAAAGTTTTGCGTAAGTTCATATTGCGCACCAATCAACGTGTTCCATGGCGAAGTGAGATGCTGTTTAACGTCAAAGCGTCCATCGTCATCTTTATTTACTGAATTGATAAGCGGCTGAAGTTCGGCAGGCATATGCAAGTCAGATAGATTGCCTTTGAACTCCTGCTGGACGTCCTGATACATCGCCCCGACCCACACGCTTAAATGCGATGGCCCGGAAATTTGCGGCATATCGAAACGATACCCAACACGTGGCGATACGGTCAGGGCTGAGATTTTGCCATCCAGAATATCGAAATTGGTACGCGTGTAGTTGGTGTCCACCAGCGTAAACCAGTTTTTATACCCACCCGCAAGCGTAATGCCGGTGCCATAAGTAACGCCTTCAAAATCGAGAGTGAAATCGATGTTCTGTAAATCACCGCTCTGATTGAGGCTGTGCACCGACGAGGCAATAATCCGGTCAATGCCGGTATAACGCGACGGATCGGCATCCACCGATACGTTCGAAACCGACGAGCCTTTGGTGTAACCCATCAGCCCATAAATATTTAAAAACGGGAACACCCACATATCGAGGCGCAGGTTTTCAGTTTTACTGCGCTCGCGCGTATGGCCGACATCAATGGCAAACATATCGCTGGGAATGGGGTGCGCGCCAAGCTTCAACCCTGAGAAAGTAATGCTATCAACGTCGACATTCTGGCGAATATTCATATAGCTGAGATTCACACCAAACGGCAGCGGAATAGAATATCCGCGCGCACGCGCTTCATCTCCCCAGATGGGAAACGTGCTGCTGTCTGTCGCAGTGTCCGTCGTCGCACCAAACGCCGCACCGGATAAAAACAGTAGCGGCAGCGCAATTACTCGGCACTGCTGCACACTCCTTTGGATTTTCTTCATGGCGTTCTCTTTGATATTTGCATGGTCAGTCAGGCGGCAAATTCCCTCTATAGCCCCGCCCCCACATTGAAATAAACAGCTTGTTCGCTGTCGCTAAAGGCGACATCAATCCCGGTGTGCAATCCAAACTTGCGCGCAATCAGGTAGCGAAACCCACCGCCATACGCCACTTCGGTTTTATTAAACAGATCGTCGGCCTCTTTGCTGGCGCTTCCTGCCCCCACAAAACCCTGCAACACCCAGCGCGGCGTCATTTGCCATTCAAGCTGGGTTTGCGCAGTGCTGACATAATCTCCCTGATAGCGATACTGCGAGATGCCTCGCAATTTGATATAGGGCCGTGCCATCGGTGGCAAATGCCGGTCATGGTTTGAAAGTGACTGATAATTCCCGGCCAGCACCAGCGTGAAATCGGTGCCAAGCGGTTGGAAATATTTGCCGTCGAGCGTCAACATGTCGTAGCGGTAATCACCACCGAGGAAGCTGCTATAAAACTGGTATTCCGCCGTGGCTGACAGCCCGTTGTGCGGGTAGAAAAAGTTATCGGTGGTGTCATATTCCATGACCAACCCAAGCGCTGAAGAAGCGCTCTCCTCACCCAAAACACGCTGCAATGCGCGGCTAATAACCGGGTTATCCGCAGAGATTTTGGTATCTGCGTAAAACTGTGAAGCGCCGATAAAGAATGGCGTATCAGCTACTCGGAACTGCAATTTTTGCATACCGCCGTAGCCTTTGGTTTGCGTACTGATGCCCTTTCCTCGAGAGAATCCTGCAACGTCACCTGAATAAATATCAAGATTTACATCGGCATAACCGAGTGCGACCAAATAACGGATGCTGTCATTGTTCCAGGTATGGCGATGACCACCGCCAACAAACCAGGTGCCATTTTGCGTCGCGCCCCCACCGAAAGCCGTGACTGCAGGCGGGATAGTTTTTCCACCGGGATGGTTTTTCCCGGCTTCACTGTCCGGCGTATCATGCAAGAAAAGGCCAAACAGTCCGCCGCCGTAACCTACCGCAGGCTCGGTTATCACCACCGGGACCGGCAAAAAGCCGTAACGGTTGTCACTAAGGTATTCGCTCATATCCAGCATACCGTCCACCTCATCAATCAGCCCGCTGGCACTGGCGACCAATGGCTGTGACAAGCCCACGCCAAGAAGCAGTGCTAACGAATAGCCAGACCTTTTCACGAAGGCTTCTCAGGCTGGGTGGCAGGCGCAGCAAACCAGTTATCACGCGCCACCATCACCGCACCTTCCGGCTGGTTAACAAAATTCGGCGACATAATCTGCACGTTGAATTCGTTAAACACATCCTGAATATGGCTGTGCAATTCGCTCTTCACGCCAGCCAATGATTCACCCACGCGTAATTTGACCTGTAATTCGTATGCGATGTACCAGTCCATCAAATTGAGCTGGCGAACCAGCGGTGGTGTACTGGGATCAATGCCTTGTGTACGTTTAGCAGCCAGCTCCAGCATGGCGTGAACCTGCCGCCAGGGCGTGTCGTAACCGATAGTGACGTTGGTTGTCAGATTGACGCCAGAACCTGGATTCTGAGCGCTGAGGTTAGTGATTTTCCCACTCACGACCACCGCATTCGGCACCGTGACGATGTAGTTTTCACGTGTGAGGATTTTGGTTGCCAGCATACCGACTTCATTCACCAGCCCTTCGTTATCGCCAATACGAATGACATCGCCTTTGCGCAGCGCACGGGAATAGGTCAGCACCAGGCCACTCATGGCGTGGTTCATCACCCCTGCCGAGCCGAGCGTTAGCATCAAACCGAAGAACACACTGATGCCTTTAAAAGCTAGCGAGTTCGCACCTGGCAAGAACGGGTAAGCGGCTGAAAGTGCGAACAGCCAAACCATCACGGAAATGAGTTTGCGTGTGGCTCCGACCGTTTCCGGATGCAAACCAGGCACCGTCAATTTGCCGCTTTCAACACGTGCTAAGAGTATTTTCAGTAACTTGAGGATAAATGCGGTTAGTAAAAAGATAATCAAAACAATTAATAAACCGGGGAAGGCCGAAACTATCGATAAGGCAATTTTCTGAATAACACCAATCGACCAGTCACCTAACGATTCCCCCCAGACTCGCGTCCACGGGTAAAGCAGGAAGATCCAACTCAACCAGACATAAAATGCGGCGATTCCCAATAAAATCATAAGCAAGCCGTAAAGATAGCCTTCCACGGCCCCCACTAACTCGCGCCATTTAGCCGGGATTAAGCCCTTTCTCTGACTGGCTCTCCCTTCAAAGTAGCGTTTGACTCTTTTCCACGACTTGAATGCGCCGTAGAACAGCACACCTAAAGCGAAGGTGGCCGCCACGGTTTTTACCGTCGCGATGGCAAGATAGGAGGAAGAATATTGATCTTTGAGTGACGTTCTTTGTTCATCAAGACGCACTAATACACGTTGAGCAGCCTGGTCGAGTGTTAAGTCATCGCCCTCATCCAGATCGCCTTCGGTCAGTAACATCAACACCTTGCCATTAATCGTGAATAGCCGCCCCTGCTGGTTATAGCGTTTTACCGGAGTGATTTGCACCGGCTGGCTGATGTCGTCTTCATGTAACGAACGTAAAGTCTGGCGGATACGCAATACGCGTTCCTCAGGAGTGGTCAGGCCAAACTTTGCCTGCAACATGACAATCGGTTGATGAAAGATATAAACCGTGCGTGCTTTATCTTGCTCGGAAGGTAGTTGCCGTGGTTCAGCCGCTTGCAGCGCGCAAGAGGCGTACAGAGTTGTCCATGCCAAAAAAATCAGCAGCGCCCTAATCATATTCATCACCCGGAAAGGAAAGAATTTTGTTTTATTATTCAATCACACGAGATTAATCGCACTCGTCTAATATCTGCTTTGAGCATAGACCAGCATTAAGCATATTCAAGATAAATGGAGAGATGTTAACGAGTTACCAGATGTGGACTTCAATAGGTGGTATCACTAATGCATGCACGGTATTATTAAATGGATTTGTTAAATTTATTAAAGGAGCTGTACCTGTGGACATTAATCACAGCACTGGCGAAAACGTCATTACCAGTACCAAAGGCTACATGTGGTTTTTGTCACTAAATATCATTTTCTGCGCCTGGTTATTCTTACGCGATACCCACCACAATGGTCTGGAATCCCTCCCATTAGTATTACAAATTCTCTGTGGTTGTATCATGTCACTTTCATTAATAAACCTGATTGTGACCATCAATATAAAGAAGAACATTAATGAGGGTTTTTATCACAAAATCCTTCCCGCCATTGTGCTGGTTTTTGGATTGTTGTGGGCGGTATTATTCTTCAACTTTACGCTCTACTACCAAAGCCCGCTCATCACATTAATGATGACCATCATGGTGTTATTACCCGCCACGATAACGTTCTTCATCTCTGGCCGACTGCTATTTCTCTTTTCTACACCGCTGGTGCTTTCACTCCTGTATGTTGAAATTTTCTTAAAACATAACTTCAGCCTGCCACAATTTATCGGTGCCATCATCATGCTGCTGGTTATCTACTCCGCGCGCTACATTTTGCTCGAGTGGTATCAGCGCGTTCAACGCAGTGAATATGAAAAAAATATCCTGATTAAAAAACTGGTACAGCAGGCGCACTATGACGCTTTAACCGGGCTATTTAACCGCCTGAGCCTGACTCGCTTCTTTGAAGAATGCGTAAGCTCACTTTCCGGGAATAAAAAAAAGCTGTTCATGATTGTTATGGATATTGATTTTTTCAAGCAATACAACGATGTATACGGCCATGTTGCAGGCGATAAATGCCTGATAAAAGTCTCACAATGCATTGAGAAATCACTAAGAAAAGAGAGCGATAGTGCGTTTCGTTTCGGAGGTGAAGAGTTTGTTGTACTGACGGTGTGTGATGATATTTCTCAGGTCAAAGCAATAAGCCACAGGATTCAGCAAAATATTGCTCATGCCCACATTCTTCATAAGGGTTCAGACGTCTCTTCAGTGCTCACCATCAGCCAGGGTATTGCACAATGGCAAGAGGGAATGGCACTGGAAGCACTAGTAGAACAGGCAGATCAGCAGCTTTATAACGCTAAGAAAAATGGCAGAAACCGCGTTTGCTATTAAATGTTAATAATCACAAGAAAAAATCAAATTTAATCATGTGATATATCTTAACTTTGCCAATTATAATCCACCGGGAAAAGGGAAACCCTCCCGGTCATTTCTTTTAATCCCCTCACAAATCTCATTCAACTTTAGGCTCTGACGTTTAATATTAAACTAATTTGTTAAGAATCCCTTTAGTCCCAAATGGTACTGTATATATCTTCATTTATTAAGTATCAATCAGTTAGATAACCCCTCTTATTTTTCAACTTAATAATAGTTGCAACACTCTTAATTATGAATTTTTCATGGTAATTCATTATGTAATAGCAAGTTTCAACCCTTGACTATACTCATTCAGTCCCCTAAATGAACGGAGTCCCAAAGATGCTTAACAACGTCCCTTTCAAAAGGACAATGATTGCCAGCATGCTTACTTTGATGTCTGGCGCAGTGTCCTCTGTTAATGCCGCTCCTGCTACCGCCTCGCCCGAAAATGCACCGAAACAAGACGCCTCAAAACCTAACATCGTGGTTATTTTCGGTGATGATATTGGTTACTGGAATATCAGTTCCTATAACCAGGGAATGATGGGTTATAAAACACCGAACATCGACAGCATTGCTAATGAAGGTGCCAAATTCACCTCCTATTATGCAGAGCAAAGCTCCACAGCAGGGCGTTCTTCGTTCATTACCGGGCAAATGCCATTCCGTACCGGGATGAGTAAAGTCGGTATGCCTGGCGCGCCACAGGGTCTGAGCAAAGATGACCCGACCATTGCCAACATCCTTAAACAACTCGGTTATGCCACCGGTCAGTTTGGTAAAAACCACCTTGGTGACCGCGATGAATTCCTGCCAACTGCACATGGTTTCGATGAATTCCTCGGTAACCTCTACCACCTGAATGCTGAAGAAGAACCCGAAAACCCGGACTACCCGAAAGATCCTGAATTCCGTAAAGAATTTGGCCCACGCGGCGTCATTAAGAGCACCGCCGACGGCAAAATTGAAGATACCGGCCCTCTTACCGTCAAGCGTATGGGCACAGTCGATGAAGAGACTCTCGCAGCCAACAACGACTTTATGGAGCGCCAGACCAAAGCCGGTAAGCCATTCTTTACCTGGTTTAACACCACGCGCATGCACAACAAAACACACCTGAAAGATGCCAGTATCGGCGTAACGGGTCTTGGGACGTATGCAGACGGCATGGTTGAGCATGACAAGATGGTCGGCGAGGTACTGCAGAAGATTAAAGATCTCGGTATCGAAGACAACACCATCATTCTCTACACCACCGATAACGGCCCGATGACGGCAACCTGGCCTGACGCAGGTATCACGCCATTCCGTGGCGAGAAAAATACCGGTTGGGAAGGCGGCTTCCGTGTACCGGCAATGATCAAATGGCCGGGGCATATCAAACCGGGCACCTTGATTAACGATATCTTCGGCAGTAATGACTGGTTCCCAACACTGGTCGCGGCGGCTGGCGTCCCGGATATCAAAGAGCAACTACTGCAAGGCTACAAAACACCGTCAATCACCTACAAAGTCCACCTTGACGGCTATAACCAACTCGACTTCCTACAAGGCAAAGGCGAAGACCCTCGCAAAGAGTTCTTCTACTGGAGCGATGACGGCGACTTGCTGGCCATTCGTTACGGCCGCTGGAAAGCACACTTCATGATTCAGGAACACACCGGGCTTGATCTGTGGCGTTATCCGTTCACGAAACTACGTGCGCCAATGATCTTCGACCTGGAAGTGGATCCGTTAGAAAAAGCTTCTGACGGTATGGGTTATCAGAGCTGGTTCTATGACCGCATGTTCCTGATGGGCGGCGCTCAGAAATACGTGAAAGAGATGCTGGCGACCTTTAAAGACTACCCACCGCGCCAGAAACCGGGTTCCTTCACGGTTTCCGATGCAGCGGCGATGATTGAACAAGGCTCCAACGCGAATAATTAAATCAGTCAACCGGGTGGGAAACTGCCCGGTTTTTTTAGGGGATAGCCATGAAATACAGCACTACATTGCCGGTTAAAGCATTACCGTCTGCTGAAAAATACGATGGCAAAGGCCCTGAATACAAACGCCGATTTCACGTCATGGCGAAACCGAGCGGCTCCACCTGCAACCTCGACTGCACCTACTGTTTTTACCTGAGTAAAGAAGATCTGCTGCATCAAGACCGCCACACTGGCATGAGCGACGAAGTACTGGAAAACTTCATTCGCCAGTACATTGACGGGCAAGATGGCGAACAAGTGGTTTTCTCCTGGCAAGGTGGCGAACCCACGTTGATGGGTCTCGAGTTTTTTGAAAAAGTCGTCAAATTCCAGAAGCAGTATCAAAAGCCCGGCCAGCGCGTCGAAAACGACCTCCAAACCAATGGCGTGCTGATTAATGACAAATGGGCTGAATTCCTCAAAGAACACCGTTTTCTGGTTGGCCTGTCGATCGACGGCCCACGAGAATTGCACGACCGCTATCGCGTCACGCGCAGCGGCAAACCGACTTTCGACAAAGTGATGAAAGGCGTTGAAGCGCTCAAAAAATACAAAGTCCCTTTCAATGCACTCGTCACTGTAAACCGCACCAATGCTCGTTTCCCGCTAGAAGTTTACCGCTTTGTCACCCGCGAACTGGGTGCTACCTACGTGCAGTTCAATCCGTGCGTTGAACCTGTTGATTTCAAAGTCACCGCGCCGCAATTCTGGCGCGATGAAACCATCCCGATTACAGGCTCGCGTCGTGCAAAACCAGGCGACCTGGATTCCATCGTCACCGACTGGTCCGTTGACCCGGACGACTGGGGCACCTTCCTGAAAACCGTGTTTGAAGAGTGGGTAAACAACGATTTAGGCCGCGTGCAGGTCAACCTGTTCGAAACCGCCGTCGCCCAAACCATGGGCATGCCCGCGCAAATTTGTACCGCTTCTGAATTTTGCGGCAAAGGTCTGGCAATCGAAAAAAATGGCGATATCTACTCCTGCGACCACTACGTTTATCCCGAATACCAGATAGGCAATATCGAAAATACCAAGCTCGCCCACCTGGCCTTTTCCGAGCGGCAGAAAGCCTTTGGCATGGGTAAAAAAGAGACCCTGCCGGAATACTGTAAGCAGTGCCCGTACCTGAAATTGTGCTGGGGCGAGTGCCCGAAAAACCGACTTGTCCGCACGCCGGACGGCGAGCAAGGGCTGAACTATCTTTGCCCCGGAATCAAAGCTTTCTTCAATTACGCCGAGCCGATTCTTGTTGGGCTTGCCACTCTTTTGAAACGCGACTTTGCAGGATTACGCAAATGACTAACAGAGAGAAACTGCTTGAGCTTGAGCAGCGCATGAACGAACAAGTTCTTGGGCAAGAATCGCTGGTACGCATGTTGATTGTCGCCCTGCTGTGTGACGGGCACGTGCTGCTCGAAGGCTTGCCGGGACTTGCAAAAACACGTGCGGTGCGTGAACTCGCTAAGCACGTTGAAGGCGAATTCCGCCGCATTCAGTTCACGCCGGATTTGCTGCCGTCGGACATCACCGGCAGCGAGATTTACCAGCAAAACGCCACGCGGGAAGAAGACCAGTTCCGTTTTCGCCCAGGCCCGGTGTTCGGCAACATTATTCTCGCCGATGAAATCAACCGTGCTTCGGCTCGCGTGCAGTCAGCACTGCTTGAAGCGATGGAAGAGCGCCATGTCACCGTGGCCGGGAAAACCTGGCCGCTACCGGGCATTTTCATGGTGCTGGCAACGCAAAACCCGGTCGACCAGGAAGGCACCTGGCCTTTACCAGAAGCCCAGCTTGACCGCTTCCTGATGAAAGTCCTGGTGGATTACCCATCCAAAGCGAACGAACAAAAAGTGATGCAACTGGTGCGCACAGAGCAACAGCAAAAGTACCAGGCAGGATCGGTTGATACTGGGGAAAAACCGCCGGAAACTCTGATGTTATCGCAACAGGATATTGCTACCTGCTGGCAGGAAATCTCTGCGGTTTACGTCGCCCCAACTATTGAAAACTACATCGTGAACCTGGTGGATATGACCCGTCATCCACAAGGTGTTAGCGATACTCTCGCCAGTTACATTACTTTTGGCGTCAGCCCGCGCGGCACACTGGCACTTGACCGTTGCGGTCGGGCGCTGGCCTGGCTTGAAGGCCGCGATGCGGTATTGCCGGAAGATATTCAACATGTCGCACCTGCGGTGTTGCGCCACCGCCTGATGTTGAGCTACCAGGCCAACGCCGATAACTGCTCGCCAGATGATGTGATTCGGATGTTGCTTGATGCAGTGGTGGCGTGATGGACAGCGCATTGCAGGTGGACAGAAAAACCCTGATGGCACTGGCAGGCGAAGCACGGCTGTTATCAAACCCGCCGGGGCAAATCCCACCGGGGGCGCTTGCAGGTGAACGCGTATCACGCCAACAGGGGCGTGGGCTTAATTTTGACAGCCTCAGGCGCTATCAACCCGGTGATGATGTGCGGTTGATCGACTGGCAAGCTACAGCGCGCCTGCGATCGCCATGGATCAGGCTTTACAACGAAGAGCGCGAGCGCCCGGTTTTCTTGATAGTCGACCAACGCCTGGATATGTTTTTTGCCACTCGTGGGCAAACCAAATCCGTCACCGCCGCCAAAATTGCTGGCCTGCTGGCATGGCGCAGTTGGCATGATGGCGATCGTCTGGGTAGCGCGATTTTCAGCGATACCCAATACAGCCTGCAAAAATGCCGCTCTCCGAAGAGCAATCTCCCTGCTGTACTTGATGATGTGCTGCAATACAACCAACAGTTACCCGAACGCTATCCCGATGAAATGCCTGCCTCTGTCACGTTGACTCACGTACTACAACACGCAATTCAGCTGATCCCCAGCGGATCGTGGGTGGCTGTCATCAGCGATTTCCACGATCTGGATGCGCCGAGTGAGGCATTACTTGCAGCCCTGAGACGACGCTGCGAGATAAGCGCCTTTGTGATCCTCGACGATCTCCATCTTAAACTGCCCGCGCAAGGTGATTTGGCCGCCAGTTATCAGGGGCGTGAAGCTGCATTCTCCCTTTCACCCAGCTTAAAAGATGAGATTGCGCAGAGCATAACTTCCAGACTTTCCGGCCTGCAAAACCGGCTCACACGACTTGGGATCCGCGTAAATCAGATAGTGGTGGCGCAGGATCTTCTCAAGCAGCTACAAAAGGGAGTCTGAATGCTGGAGAAAGGATTTAGCGTGCCGGAGCTGTTAAACCCGGCGCTTCCAAAAAGTTTCTCCTGGTTCCCGCTGCCGCCAGGCTGGTTTGTTCTCGGCGGCGTATTGCTTATCGCGCTGATGATATTTGGGTTATTTCGCCTCGCACGCTGGCGGCGCAATGTGTGGCGTCGTGAAGCACTGGCGGCATTACAACAACCCCACAGCGCCGATAGCTGGCTGGAACTGATCAAACGCATTCTGCTGATGCACCAGCCGCGCAGCCAAATTAGCCACACGCTTTCCCCAGAACAACTCTTGCAACAGGTGGAAATCGACGCCGATTTGCGCCAGCAACTGAGTGCCAAATATTGCCAGCCGGATAACCAACTCGACGCAAGCCAGACTGCACGCCTGCAAACTCAATTGAAAAACTGGCTGGAGAAACTGCCGTATGTCTGAGTTTCTGAGCCGCATAGATTTCGCCTGGCCGTGGGCCTGGTTATTGATTTTCTTGCCATTGATTGGCCGCTATTTTTTGCCACAAGACCGCGAAGTGAAAGAGCATGTTCGCGTGCCATTTTTGCCAGAATTAATTGATGAACTAAAGCTCAATAGCCAGCCGGTGCGCAGCAGCAAATTTGCAGGCTTGATGTTCTGGCTGGTGTGGATTTTGTTGCTCGCCGCCCTATCGCGCCCAGAATACCTGACGCCACCACAGCATATTCAAAAACCGATGCGCGATGTGGTGCTAATTCTTGATGTCTCCGGTTCGATGGGCAAAAACGACGTGCAGGGCGGGATCACACGTTTACAGGCGGTTCAGGAATCGGTGCGTAAATTCGTCGCGGCGCGTAAAACTGACCGCATCGGGCTGGTGATTTTTGCCAGTTCGGCCTGGCCGTTTGCGCCAGTCAGCGAAGATAAACAGGCGCTACAAACCCGTATCAACCAATTGGCTCCCGGCATGATTGGCCAGCAAACCGCGATTGGTGACGCATTAGGCGTGGGTGTGAAACTGCTCGACAGCACCACCAACAAAGACGCCAGCAAACTGGCTATTTTGCTCACCGATGGCAACGACACCGCCTCGCAATTAGCCCCACCGCTTGCCGCGCAACTGGCCGCAACACATCATGTTCAGGTGCATACCATTGCTTTTGGCGACCTCAACAGCACCGGCGATGACAAAGTCGACCTCCCGCTAATGCAGGAAATTGCACGCATTACCGGAGGCAAATCCTGGACTGCCGCAGGCTCCGGCGCGGCGCTCGATAGCGTCTGGAAGGAAATCGACGCCATCACGCCGGTGCAGGTGAAATCCATCGGCTGGTCGTGGCATATTCCGCTGTTTCAGTGGCCGCTAATGCTCGCGCTGGTATTGCTGATTTTGCTCGCTATCGGTCGTTTTGTTCGGGGGAAAACAGCATGAGTGATTTCCATTTTGTTTATCCCTGGCGGCTACTCGGCCTGCTGATTTGTGCTCTGTTGTGGTTTATCAGCACCGGGCAGCGCAGCGCCTGGCACAAGATTATGGACAAGCCTTTCGCTAAGGCGCTGATTATCGGGCGGCAGAAACGACTCACTCAGGTTTTACCATGGCTGTGCGCATTAGGCGTTATCGGGCTGGCAGGCCCAACATGGCAACGCGAATTGCCTGCGGCTTTAACGCAGCAAAGCAATATGATGGTGGTTCTGCAACAAGATCCGGCAATGTACGCGCAGGATCTCGCACCCAGCCGCCACCAGCGGATGCAAAGCAAAATCATGGATTTAATGAACCGCTCTACCGGCACGCATTTCGGCCTGGTGGTGTACAACAGCCATGCATATTTAACGACCCCGCTCACTTCAGACCCATCGTTTTACGCGCTGTTTTTGCATGCCCAAAGCCCGAATTTACTGCCAGAAGGTGAAGGATCGGGACTGAAGCAGGCCATCGCCCTTGCGCTGAAAAGCTTGCCGGCAACACCGAATATGCCGCGCAATATTTTGCTGGTCGCCGACACCGTTTCAGCGCAGGACGCGGCCTGGCTTGCACAACTTAAAGCGCCGATTCAAATCTGGGTTCCAGGCACCGCTCGCGGCGGCGAACTACCGGAAAGCTACGCCCAGCGCGGCATTGATACCCGACTTAACGTCGAACGTTTCAGTCAGATTCGCGACGGAGGTATTCCCGTAACGCTTGTGACCAGTGACGACAGCGATTTATCCGTCATCACCAGTCATATCCAGCAATCGGTTAGTGCGCAAAACAATGCACGCGGTGATTTGCACTGGAAAAATAGCGGCTATCTGCTGGTTATCCCGATGCTGATTTTGTTGTTGCTTGGGCGGCGTCAGTTGATTTGCTGGCTCATTGTATTGGTGCCACTGCTCTATCTGCCGCAAAGCCAGGCCGCATGGCAGGATGCGTGGATTAGCCCGGATATGCAGGGGCAGGTAGCTTTCAAAAATGGTGATTACAAAAAAGCGGCTGAACGCTTCCAGGACCCACTCTGGCAAGGCATTGCTTACTACCGGGCGGAGGATTTTGTCGCTGCCACTTCGGCATTTCACCAGGCACCACAAACCGCTGAAACCCTGTTATGGACGGGTAATAGCTATGCCCAGCAAAAGCAGTGGCAACAGGCAATCAACAGCTATGACCGCGTGTTAAGCCTGCGACCAGACTGGAAAATGGCGCAACAAAACCGAGCTGCAATCGCCAAAATCATTATGGAATTGCGGCAAAAAGAGCGCGATCGCCAGGCGGCCCAAGGCAAAGAGCAAGACTACAAACCCGATGAGATTAAGCATGATTTGAAGAAAGATCAGGGCGTGAATCAAAAGGATATTCAACCGGTTGAAAGCAGCAGCCCGCAGGTTAACCAATGGTTTGAAAACCTCGAAGTTTCCCCGTCCGGCCTGCTGGAAAATCTCTACCGCGCCAATACGGAGGAGACACCATGAGAGCCTTGTTGATTCTGCTTTTGCTGGCGGTACTTCCAGCCCGTGCAGCAATGGACATCACACGTGAACTCGAGGTGCCGCAACATGTTGTGCCGGGACAGCCGGTACGTATCGCTATTACTTTCTGGACAGATAGCTGGTTTAACCCGCCGCCGGAGTGGCCTGATTTTATAATCGAAAACGGCTCGTTAATGAGCACACCGCTACCAAACCAGCTGTTAAGCCGCCAGAAAAATGGCATCAGTTGGAGCGGGATTCGCCTGGAAAAACAGGTCACGGCATGGGATCAAGGCGTGCTGAGTCTACCTGCGGTAGAAATTACGCTGACATCACCAAACCAGCCGCCGGTAACGGTGCAATTGCCAGAGTTGAAAAAAGAGGTGGTCTGGCCGAAAGGCGTTGAGCAGCCAGACCGTTTCTTACCTGCCAGCAACTTAACGTTAAGCCAAAAAATCACTCAGTATCACGCCAGTAAAGACACCACTCTGCACGCCGGAGATGTTGTGGAACGCATTGTCACGGTGAAAGCTAACGGAATTGTGGCGACGCAAATCCCGCAATTGCTGTACGCCATTCCAGGTACAGAAACCCAGCGCCTGACGCCTGTAAACACGATGCTGAAATCTGGGCGCGGCGAAATCGAAGGCGCACAGCGTGAAGAGACATTGCGTTATCTACCCTCACAGGCAGGAACCATCACGCTACCCCCCATTAAATTGCGTTGGTGGGATACCGCCAATCAGCAATGGCAAGTCGCGCAACTACCCGGTTCAACGATGACAGTCGCACAAGCACGCGCGGCCGGTAGCGAATCGGCACTACGCGGCACGACAGGCCAGGATAAATGGCAAACCGTGCTGGTTATCAGCGCCATTGCCTTCCTTTTGCTACTCATCTGGTTTACGCGACGCCTGCTCATGCGCTGCCTGAAATACCTGCATCATGCCTGGCGACGCTTCTGGAGCCCGGTTCAACTGCCCGAACTGACTCCCACCAAAAGGGGTGAACGATGAAAAATAAATTATTACTCAGCGCTCTGATCTTCAGCGCTATTGGCACAGCACAGGCCGCCGACCCGCTCTCCGCCTGGAACGATACCGCCGCAAAACAAGCTATTGAGCAGTGGGTGCAAAACGCAACCAACAAAGATCGCTCGACCTTTATTCCACCTGAGAAACGCTACGTTGTGTTTGATAACGACGGTACTTTGTGGCCTGAAGCACCTCTGACCTTCCAGCTACAGTTTGCAATTGATGAAGTGAAACGCCTTGCTCCACAGCATCCTGAATGGAAGAGCGACCCAATTGTAAGTGCTGTGCTGAACAACGATTTGCAAAGCGTTGCCGCCGCAGGTGAAAAAGGATTGATGCAACTGCTCGAGATAACGCACAGCAATATCACCACGGATGAATTCGACCAACGCGTCAGTAACTGGGTAGCCAGTCATCGTGATAACCGTTTTGGCTGCCATTACGACCAGATGGGCTACCAACCAATGCGTCAGTTGCTCGACTACCTGCGCGACAATGGTTTTAAAACGTGGATTATTTCCGGCGGCGGCATCGATTTTATGCGTGTCGTGGCGCAGAGGATGTACGGTATCCCGCCAGAACAAGTGGTGGGATCATTCTCACTGAGTGAGTTTTCGCTAACGGACAACGGCACGCAACTGCGTAAAACCATGAAAGGCGCGTTTAACGACGATGCTGCCGCCAAGCCGGTCGCCATTCATCTATTTATGGGCCAACGCCCGGTTGCAGCATTTGGTAACAGTGACGGCGATTTGGCGATGATGCAGTACACCGCAGCAAACCCGGACTACAAAACTTTCGGCTTACTGGTTCACCATACGGATGCACAACGTGAATATGCGTACGACAGTCATCCACCAGCGAGCGGAAAACTGGTTGAAGGGTTAACGGTGGCGAAGGAAAAAGGTTGGACGGTAGTGGATATGAAGCAGGACTGGAGAACGGTGTTTAACCCGAAATCCTGTGTTCCGGAATCGCCAAAACAGTAAATCATAGGGTGGATAAGCATGAACGCCATCCACCTTAAAATGAAGTCTTCTTATTCTGCGAACAACTGTTCGATGGACTTAGTGGGGTAGAAAAGCGAATTCGCATTGTCGCCTACCAATGCAGTAAATCCGAGTTTGAGATAAAACTGCATCGCCCCCGCGTTAATGGCATCCACAAACATTCCGTGAATCCCCACCGCCTGTGATGCAAGCCAGATCGTTTTCATCGCGTGCGTGACAAGCGTTGTGCCCCACTCTTGCCCACGAAGATCTTTATGAACCGCCAGGCGCCCTAACGTGACGCTGGGAACATTGGCATAAGGGACTTGCCGCTTCTGTGTATTCGACGGAAGTGTCGCCTTTTCAAAGCAGCTGCCCGACAACGTATAGTAGCCGAACACTTTCGATTTCTGCTCTTTAGCAACAAGCAAGTAGCCGCGTAAGATACGGCCACTATGTTGACGTGCAAGATGATCGGTTAGAAAAGTATTCAACGATTCTTCACCGCAATCGAAGCCGGAAAAATCGTATTCAGCATCCTGCGAAAAAATCTCAATCATCATGTCAGCCACGCATTACTCCATATTTTGTAAGCGTTTAGCGGCACTTTTAAGCCTGGCGTTCGGTGCAGGCGGATTGCTGAGAGCCTCCATCACCAAATCCCACGATTCTTCATTAAGAACCAGACGGCGATGTTGCTCAATGACTTGTGCAGCACGTTCAGAAGCGCTGGCTACCATAAACTGAGTGATAGTCTGGTTGGACATTGCCGCAGCTTCTTCGATTAAGCTCTTGTCGTCGTCAGTTAATCTGAGATCGATGCGCTGTTTTTTTAATGCTGACATAGTGCGCTCCATAACTGCTCGCGTTGGCATAGGAAATTATGTACGGTGTTTTTCCGTACGCTGACTATAGAGTGGAATGAATAAATTTTCAACAAGTGATCCGGTGGGGAACCGTATCGGACAGAAACGAAAAAACCCGCCGAAGCGGGTTTTTAAATTCTTTAGAGCTTAGTTAACGCTAACCTTACAGGCTAGTTACGTTACCAGCTGCTGGGCCTTTAGCGCCGTTCTCGATGGTGAAGGAAACTTTCTGGCCTTCATCAAGAGATTTGTAACCGTCGTTCTGGATTGCAGAGAAGTGAACGAACAGGTCTTTAGAACCGTCGTCTGGAGTGATGAAGCCGAAACCTTTATCAGCGTTGAACCATTTTACCAGACCAGTCATTTTGTTAGACATGTGTATTACCTTTTGAATTGAGTGTGCCTTACGGCGATTTGGTATGCTTTACAGATTTTATGAAGCGGTAGAGGAGCACACGACAAAGGGTATCCAGGGATGACTCTTGAAGGACTGCTTTACTAGGTTGCTTTAAAGGTCTGTACGTCAAACCGATGGGGCGTATTAACTCATGCTTAGGCGATGAATGACAAGGATTATTTTAGCCGTCCACAGCTCTATAGCTAAATTACGTCTCATTTACCGTTTCGTTTAGGGGGTGCGAATGGCATCCTTTCGCCCCCATCTACCACTACCTTAACCAGTTGTTAGTAATCAATTTTAGCTACGCGACGCAGTGCTTCTGGCGTCACTTCTGGCAGGCCAAAAAACTCCATATATGCAGGAATCATCTCAAACAACATATCTGTTCCAGGTTGTATCTGGCAGTCTCTTTTCATGGCTGCCTGCAAAAATGGCGTGATTTCGCTCTTCATTACCACCTCTCCCACGAAGGTTCCTGGCGTTATCGCGCTAACGTCCACCGGTAATTCGTCACCGGTATTCATACCCAGCGGCGTTGCGTTAACAACAATGGAAAACTCTTTCGGGTTGCGCAACCCGGTAAGCACCTTAAGAGACGGATAGTGGCTACGTAAACGTTTTGCCAGCTCTTCGCAGCTTTCAGTCCGGCTATCAAACAGCGCCAACGTATCAACCCCGGCAGCCGCCAGAGACGCTGCAATAGCGGAACCCACGCCACCGCTACCCACGACTAACGCACGCGCTCCACCCACCTGAATACCTTTGCGCAACACGCCACGCACGAAACCGTCGCCATCAAACATATCGCCACGCAATGAGCCGTCCGCCTCAAGGCGAATGGCATTACACGCCCCGGCAATTTGCGCCGTTGGGCTCATAGTGTGAACTAGCTCACAAGTTGAAACTTTATGCGGCATCGTCACCAACGCGCCAATAATATTGGTCATGCGAAAGAGAGAAGGAATCAACTGCACATAGTCTTCTGCCCTCACCCCCATCGGCACCACTTTGATATCTATGCCTTGCTCATCAAACCAGGGGTTGTAAATCATCGGTGCTTTGAAAGTGGTTGTCGGGTAGCCCAGGTGGGCGATTAAACGAGTATTGCCACTGATATCCATAATTAGTCCGCCAGCTCAATACGTTTGATATCGCCAAGAATAAAGACGTAAGCGAATACGCCCAGCAACGCGGCACCGCCGATGTACACCAGCGCGTAGAAAAAGTTGCCGGTCGCCGCAACGATAAAACCAACAATCAGTGGCGTGATAATAGAGGCCAGGTTTGAGCAGAAGTTAAATAACCCGCCTGTCAGACCCGCTAAATTTTTCGGGGCCATATCGGATATCAGCGTCCAGCCGAGTCCCACCATGCCTTGCCCAAAGAACGCTACCGACATCACCGTAATCACCAGCGCATCGGTTGGCATCCAGTTAGCCGAAATAATCAGACTGGCCATCAACAACCCAGAAATGATTGGCAATTTACGGGCGATATTCACCGAACCGGTACGTTTGAGGATTTGGTCGGAGACCCAGCCACCAAACATCACACCCACTGCGGCGGCAAGGAACGGCAAAATGGCGAAGAAGCCCACTTTCAGCCATGGCATATGGCGTTCGGTAGCAAGGTAGGTTGGGAACCAGGTCAGGAAGAACACCAGCGTCGTGTTCCCGGCAAACTGGCCAATGCCCGCACCGAGGATTTGGCGGCATTTAATAAGCCTTGCGACATTCGCCCAGCTAAAGTTCATCTTCGGTTCAGGCTCGGCCTCTTTGAGATCGTGACCGATGTATTCAAGCTCAAGACTGTTGGCAGTTTTGGACTCGTGCGGTTCGTGATAAAAGCGCCACCACACCAGCACAAACAAAATGCCCACGACGCCAACGGTGATAAACAACGCGCGCCAGCCGAAGGTTTCCATAATAAAGAACAGCAACGGCGCAAACGCAGCAAGGCCAATGTATTCCCCAACGGTATAAACCGCCGTAGCGCGTGCACGTTCATGCTGCGGGAACCATTTCCCCACCACGCGACTGTTCACCGGGAAGCATGGTGCTTCACTAATCCCTAAACCTAAGCGGCATAGCAGCAGCGTTTTCAGGCCAACGGTTAAACCGTGGAACAGGGTAAATGCCGACCAGAAAAACAGCGCCAGCGCATAGGTGACTTTATTGCCAAAGCGGTCAAGGAAGATGCCGCCTGGGATTTGCATTGCCGCGTAAGTCCAGGCAAACGCCGAGAACACAATCCCCAT
The DNA here is from genome assembly GCF_021282405.1 of Buttiauxella cochleicola. Lineage (NCBI taxonomy): Bacteria > Pseudomonadati > Pseudomonadota > Gammaproteobacteria > Enterobacterales > Enterobacteriaceae > Buttiauxella > Buttiauxella cochleicola. The sequence continues at coordinate 166,377 of NZ_JAJSOU010000009.1, read as the reverse complement.
CGTTGCTGCACCGATGCCAAGATCGGCACTCAGTTGCGGTGCTGCAATACCAAGCACGGTACGGTCGAGATAGTTAATCATGGTTCCGATAGCCAGAAGGGTCAGGATAACCATTCGGGTACGGGTTCTTTTTACAACACCAGTTTTCTGGGCAGCGATGTCGCCCTGGCCATAACTCGCCATGGTTTTTACCTCGGTTATTTGTAGGTTACAGGTGTCTTATTGAACCTTAAGGTTCATTTATTGTTGTAAATCGCATTAACGCATTTGCATAGCGGCCAACCGCACGGCGGCGTTGGTTGCACCGTACTGTTGATAATCTCCCCGCCGTTCAACTAATTCAAAGAAGAAACGGTCCGGGCGGAAAGGTGGTGTATAGGCATGCAAAAACTCATGCTGACGCGCATCTCGTTCATAAAGAATATCCAGGCGATCAAGACCTTGCAGCAATGGGTTATTTGCCCCGTACCGCGCCAGCAAATCGTCATAATAGTTTGCCGGAATGGGCAGCAATTTCAGCCCTTGTGATTGCAGTCCTTCTACCGTCGCGAGCAAATCATCACAGGAAAACGCGGCGTGTTGCAGGCCCGTGCCCTGATAACTGGCAACCGAACGGGCAATTTGCGTATCAAGGCTGTGCGACATATTCAGCGGCAAGCGGATCGACTGACAAGGGCTGTGCATCACCTGGCTTCTGACCAGGCCATACGGATCTGGCACGCTCAGTTCGTTATCCAGTTCAAATCCGAACACCGCGCGGAAAAACATAATCCAGTTATCACGACTGCCTTCTACCAGCCCTAACGCCAGATGATCAATCCCAAGTAAGCTGCCCTGGTTGGCGGTTTCTGAAAGGTTGAAATCGGTTTGATAAATATCGCTTTCACCCTGCTCTGGTGCCTCAATCAGATAAATCAGGCTACCGTCAGGCGCACACACTGCCGCCAGTGCACGCTCATCTGGCCCATGCTTTTCATGCCAGATCGGGTAACCGTAATCCTGCGCCCGTTGCACTACATTTTCCGCCCCTTTCACGCGCCACGCCATCGCGCACAGCGAAACACCGTGGCGACGATGAAACTCATCGGCCCAGCTATGCGACTGATGGTTGAGAATCACATTCACCCCACCGTTACGCCACAGTGAAACATCCTTAGAACGGTGCTCACCAGCTTGTGCAAAACCCAGTGGTTGCAGTGCTTCGCCCAATGCCTGTGCGTCTTTTGCATCGGTGGCAAATTCTAAAAACTCGATACCCTGGTAACTGGCCTGGGTTGCGCTATGGAACAGTTGCGCATCAATTTGCGGATTAGTATTCCAGGTCTGCTCTTCCAGCCAAAGCAGCGAGCGATAACCATCTTTGGCGGTTGGTGCATTTGGCGTAGCGCGGAAACTGTCGTTGAAAATCTCCAGCGACCATGGGCCACGGTAGCCCTTTTCCGTCAGCAAGCGGGTAAATTCAACCACCGGCAATTCACCCTGGCCTGGGAAGCAGCGGAAATGGCGGCTCCACTCAAGCACATCCATTTTCATCAACGGCGCGTCGGCCAGTTGCAGGAAGGTAATTTTATCGACCGGAATGTCATCGAGATTAATCAGTTGGTCACCCAACGAAAGCACATGGAAGCTGTCGAGAACCAGTCCCAACGCCGGGCTGTTGACCTGTTTTACACGCTCCCATGCCTGGCGATAACGGTTCACATGGGTGCCCCAGGCCAGCGCTTCATAGCCAACGGTTATTTCATTACGTTGGGCTAACTCAGCCAAATGCGCCAGGTCACTGACCTGCAAATCAAGATTCGGCGAACAATCGGGTGCCACGTTGCTACACAGCAGCATGGTGTTGCACCCCAGCTCGTGCATCAGGGCAAACTTACGCCGCGCACGTTCCAGATTGCTGGCAAACTGCGGGCGCGACGCGCCTTCGAAATCGCGGAACGGCTGAAACAATGTAATAGTCAGCCCGAGATCGGCCGCCATTTTTCGCACATCGGCAGGCGTGCCTGGGTAATAAAGAAGATCATTTTCAAAGATTTCTACACCGTCAAAACCAGCAGCCGAAATTGCGGCCAGTTTTTCAGGCAACGTGCCAGAGATAGATACGGTTGCAATTGAACGCTGCATGATGGCTCCTGGTCTGTCGGGATAAGTCGGTTAATGTTGTATCATTTGGTTCATATTGCAAATTTATAGTTAATTTATTGTTACACCAGATCACACCTCAGAAAGTTAAAAAAAATAGCGGGCGATTACCGAACAAAACAAAGTGGGGTTACACTTTTCAATCTCTCACTGGCAATCAAAAGGCAGACACAACATGTCAGATAATAACTATCAGCCGCCAAAAGTTTGGACTTGGCAAAAAGGCGAAGGCGGCACCTTTGCTAACATCAACCGTCCGATAGCGGGCCCAACTCACGAACGCACGCTACCAATCGGCAAGCATCCATTGCAGCTTTATTCACTTGGCACACCGAACGGGCAGAAGGTGACTATTCTGCTTGAGGAGCTTCTGGCTCTGGGTGTAAGCGAAGCTGAATACGATGCGCATCTGATTCGTATCGGTGAAGGGGATCAATTCTCCAGCGGCTTTGTAGACGTGAACCCGAATTCAAAAATCCCGGCACTCATGGACCATTCGGTAACACCACCGATTCGCGTGTTTGAATCCGGCGCAATCTTGCTCTACCTGGCGGAGAAATTCGGCCATTTCCTGCCTAAAGATCTCGCCGCACGCACTGAAACCTTGAACTGGCTGTTCTGGTTACAGGGCTCAGCGCCATATCTGGGCGGTGGCTTCGGTCATTTCTATAATTACGCACCAATGAAAATTGAGTACGCAATTAACCGTTTTGCTATGGAAACTAAGCGCCAGTTAGACGTGCTCGACAGGCAGCTGGCGACACATCGTTTTATTTCAGGTGATGAATATACGATTGCAGATATCGCCATTTGGCCGTGGTACGGCAGCCTGGCAAAAGGCGGGCTGTATAGCGCGGCTGAATTCCTCGACCTCGCTTCGTACAAAAACTTCGTACGCTGGGCCGATGAAGTCGCAAGCCGCCCGGCGGTTAAGCGTGGGCGCATTGTTAACCGCACCTTCGGTGAGCCGTCTGAGCAGTTGCATGAACGCCACGATGCGTCGGACTTTGAATTACGTACCGAAGATAAGCTGGCGAAGTAGACACAGTTGTACTCAACCACGCCCTGCAAGTTTTCAGTATGCAGGGCGTAAAAATTTAAAATTAAACAAACTATGGGTGGTTTAAGCCTAACCGTTGCAGGTAAGTTGCCGTCTGAATTATTCAGTGAGCAAACTGCAAGGAAATATCGTGTTAAAAAAATTCGTACTCGTATTCACTTTCGTTATTGCCGGATGTGCCAATCCAGGTGATGAGACGGTTGACGCCCTAAATACCCTCGAATTCCATCCCGGCACGATGTCTCCAGCTATTAATAGCAGTCCGGAAGAATTGCAAACTTTGCATACTTCTAATAAGGAGGTGATTACCCGTCTCACCACAGAAATAAAAGCGGCACGGGTCGATAACCTCAGAAGTGTAGATGTTTTTGATAATCGCTATGGTATTGATGATGTTTTTCAGGCGCTGACTCGGCTCGAACAATTTGATGAGCTGAATAACACTTATCTAAAAGATCAAAACAAAGATGGATTAGTGCAGATTGGCAAAGCCTTAAAACCAATAAAAGAGAAAACATCCTGAGCCAACTAAAATTGGTGGATGTCGCTTACGCTAGTCCACCTACCAACGACTTACTGAAACTCGGATAAGCGGTGCTCCATCCGACTCTCGTTCACTCAATAATCAGTAAAGTTGCTTCTCAATCAGCATTTGCTGTAACTGCTTTTTTTGTTCCGTGGTTAATACCTGGCTGACATTAAACAGGTACTTTGCTCGCTGGTAGCGCACCTTACTCTGAATATCACCGATAGCATTAAGTTGTTTCTTCGCTGCGCTATCATCCCAGACGCCAGAATGGAACATATCAACAATCGCATCTTGTGTTAAAGCATCGGTATTAATTTTGGCGATCTCTTTTTGCGTATCTTCACGCAATGCTTTTACCTTCTGCGTTTGCTCTGGTGAGAAATTTAATTGCTTCGCCAATGAATCCTGCGGCAGCGTTTCTGTAGCAGAAGATGCAACAGCCATTCCTGAAAAAGCCAGTGCCGTAATCAATGTGGCAATTTTAAATACTTTCTTCATTCTATACCCTTAAACATAGTGTGTATTAATAGCATCTGAACGCCCACATTATTAACGCAGTAACAACATCATTAGAAATCATTAGTTATTTATTTTTAAACAAACCAATTAATTGTATTTAAAAGTTTATTATTATAATAAAGGTTATACGTCACATGGAGTACCTAATGCTTATCACACAAATTATAACTTTGTTCTTATTCGTATTTTTGCAATGGGTTATTGTCAAACGTACCGGACTGAAACCCTGGGTTTCACTTTTATTACTACTTCCGCTAATCAATTTGTTCGTATACTTTTATATCGCAACTGCACGCTGGCCAAATGAAAAAAACCAAAAATGTCCAGATTGAATCAAGTGAACAACTACATCGCAAAGAAAAACAGAACCGTCAAGGTTGGCTGGCAGGGTTATTTTCATTACTGTACACTATATTTGCGGTGATATTTAATGAATACAGTAATTATGTTGAATTGAAATACCTACAAACTCCTGTTGAGTTTTTAGTTATTGCACTACTCACCTATCTTATTTTTATCAAGAGCAAGATTGGCGCAGTGCTTATGGTTATTTATTTCGCCACACACAAGATAATACTATTACTTTCTGGGCTTTATTTCTCAGTAAGTAACATCATTATCGATGTTGTTTTGTTTTACTGCTATCTTACTGCGGCCCGCGAAATTAATTTCCCATACAAAACCTAATAAAAAGCCACACTATGTTGCCATAGTGTGGCTGCTGAGCACTAACTATTTGATTATTACTTACATAGCCTACATCCTTATTGGCTATAAACAGCATAGAACCATTTTCCTCAGTACTCAATTATCTTTTTATTTAAAAATAAATGCTGCATTATGGATAAAAAAATACCCGCCGGACAGGCGGGCACATTGTATTGGCGCAATAAAGCACACAAACAACATTAAAAAATATCTAATCACTCGGGATTGATAATATCAATGAGACTTGATGCATCAACAAAATAATTTTAATGCGCGATTTGTTATCGGGCAATTGTCTTCGCATATAAAAATAAATTGATCAGAAGTTGAAATTAACCGCAGCGTAGCCCCCATCGGCTAAGATGTTATCGCTATGACCATCTTTTCCCTGCATACCCACATAGCGATATCCACCTTCAACTGACAGCGTTGGGTTAACTTTCCAGCGAATGCCTGCGTTCGCTTCCCCATACTGGTCAACCCCACTGGAGAGTGAATCAGGCGAATAATATGCATCACCAAACAGACTAAAATGATCACCAAGTGGAAGTTGCGCGCCACCGCCAACGGCTACGGCATAACCTTCATCACCATCACTCGGATTGAGGTACAGTGTTTTCCCACCCAATGTCACCAAAACAGACCCAAGCGGTATATTCCAGCCCATTCCCAGACTGGCAATATCACCATCATTATCGTTGTGCGCCCAATTACCATTGAAGGTAAAACCCGGTTCGTTTGCACCAAAACTCATTCCAAGATTAGTCCAGTCGGCACCAGCCTCACCGTGAAATGCCACCGCATTGGCATTCGTTACTGCAAAGGTGTTGAATACGATTAACGCAATAAGAGTCTTTTTCATCATAATCCTTGAAATCACTGCAGAGAGATAACTCTATGGTTTTGATATTTCAGGGACGGATGGTATTCAGACTCCCAGGGAGAGGGAATTTGATTTTTGTTTAATTTTAAATAAAAGAAGATTGGGCGAAAATTATTTCGCCAGTACTTTTAGTTATTAGCCAGAATGTAAACCTGCCTCAGAATTTCTCCGGCAAGTTGATCACCGCCAGTAAATACCCACCACGCTTAATATTGATGTACCCGCCGTTTTTTAGCGCAAACATTACATTCAAAATACTGCTGCGCGATAAGTGAGTTCTTTCCTGAATGTAATCAAGAATGGAAGTTCTCAACCGCGAATCTTCAGGCAGGCGGTTCATTTCAATAAGATGGCCTCGAATGATGGAATAGGTGCGTTGCTGCACCACCACAGAATCGCGATAGAAAAGATGGGTAGTATAATAAGCGAGTATCACCGCAATATCTTTCCACATCCCTTCCTGAGTAATGATTTCATGAGCAAGGCTGGCATCAAGACGCAGCATGGTGCATTCAGTTTCTACACGCAAAATATGGCTGCGTAATGGCTGGATGCTTTCTGCAATACCAAACAGATTCTGGCCAGAGACCGTAGCGATAACCAGGCCATCAGCCGCCCGCAAGACAGAGATCTCGCCTTGCTTGAAGATATAAAATTGCGGGATCTCTTTATATTCCCAGTTTATCCGTTTACGGGGAATCACCTCCATCGGTGTTCCGTGGGGTTCGAGGATGGCAATCAGACGCTGGATAGCGGATTCCGGGCGGGTTGGAGGAGAGATAGTCATTATTTTTCCTGAAATTGCTCACTGTATGCACAGGTTCCTTGAAGTATATACCACGCCAACGATCTGGCTGGGTGCGCTACATTGCGGTGTTTGGCTTATAGATACAACCGTGTTTATTAAAACTAAAACAATATTCAGCAACATTCTTACAACTATTTCCATGATGCAAAGAATTGTAATTTCCAGGTTTTCCTCTTGCACACTATTATGGCTTTGTGCAATTGAATATTTATCCTCTATTTATTTTTAAACAAAATAAAAGTGGAGCGATACTCACCTTATCTTTAGTGTCTCCAGACATTTTCTCACGGGGGCACCCATCTATGTTTCTCGATTACTTTGCCTTAGGCGCACTTATTTTCGTGGCACTGACGCTCTTTTATGGCGTTATTGTTGTACACGACATCCCCTATGAAATAGCAGTACATCGTAATCATCCCCATCAAGATGCTATTCATGCAGCAGGATGGGTAAGCCTATTTACTTTGCATGTTTTATGGCCGTTCCTGTGGATCTGGGCGATGTTATATCGTGAAGACAGAGGCTGGGGGTTTGCCGTCAAAAATAATGAAATGGAAATGCTACGTGAAAGGTTACTCCGGCTGGAGTCCCTGCATGAGAAAAACCAAAGCAAGTCATCAGTAACCGACTAATTGAGCAGGATTCATTGTGGATTTATTACTCATTCTTACATATACCGCCATTTGCTTCGGTATATTTAAATTCTTTAAAATTCCGTTAAATAAATGGAGTGTGCCTACCGCTGTGTTGGGTGGCATTATTCTTATTGGCTCGTTGTTATTATTAATGAATTATAACCATCCATACACCGAACGAGCCCAGATGGTTACCGTTACGTTACCCATCATCCCCGAAGTGCAAGGCGTCGTGGTAGAAGTGACCGCCAATGCCAATCAGAAGATGAAAAAAGGGGATTTCCTATTTCGGGTTGACCCCACTGCCTATGAAGCCAAAGTCGAAGCAATAAAAGGTGAGATAGAAAGCGCTCAGCAAAATGTAGAGATGCTCAAAGCACGCCTTGCTTCCGAAAACGCCGATATCGCACAGGCAAAAGCAGAGCGCGATTTAGCCTTGAAAGATGCCGACCGTTACCGCAACGGCAGCCGGGACAAACTGAAAAGCCCGTTTACCGATCAAGAAGTTGTTCGCGCACAGCAGACGTATCTGGCCGCGCAAGCACAGTGGCGCTCTTCCCTCTCGAAGAGAGATCAAACAGCGGCACAGCTTGATGCCATGATAAACGGTGAAAACGCCACGGTTTACCGGCTGAAAGCAAACCTCAAAGAAGCAGAGTACTTCCTTGCAAAAACCGTGATTCGCGCGCCGAGCGATGGCTACGCGACACAGCTTTTGCTGAAACCCGGTATGTTCGTGCGCCCGTTGCCGCTGCGCCCGGTGATGGTGTTCGTTCCGGATCAAAAAACCAGTGTTTATGCCGTATTCCGCCAAAACTCCGCCCTACGCTTAGTCGCAGGCGACCAGGCCGAAGTGGTATTTAATGGCCTGCCCGGCAGTGTCGTGCAAGGCACTGTAAAGCAAATCCTCCCCGCGATCGCTAACAGCAGCTATCAGGCGCAAGGCCATCTACAAGGCTTGAGCCTTGACCCGAAACTCGACGGTATCTATGCGGAAATTGAGCTGAAAAACGTTGCCGATGTTCAAAGGCTACCCGCAGGAACCATGGGCCAGGTCGCAGTGTATTCCGGTTATTTCGAGCACGTTTCCATTATTCGCAAAATCCTGCTGCGCATGACCAGTTGGATGCACTATCTCTATATTGATCATTAGTTTAAGGTAAGAAAGGGAGCCGCCCCATGCAGAAAACAAAAATGTTTATTCTCTTCGCCATCGTTATTCTGACGTGGGGAACAACCTGGCTTGCCATGAAGTTTGCGTTGGTCAGCATGCCGCCGATATTTGCCACCGGGCTGCGCTTTTTAAGTGCAGCACCCCTGCTGCTATGGCTGCTGCACATTACGCGCTCATCATTGTTATTTCCGCCTGGGCACCGGTTCTTCCAGTTCTGCGTGTTCCTATTTTGTTTCTGCCTGCCCTTCACGCTGGTGATTTACGGCGAACAGTACGTTAACGCCAGCACTGCGGCGATAATCTTCGCCGGAATGCCCGTCGCCGTGCTTCTGATTTCTATTGTGGTACTCAATGCCCCTACCAGCCTGTTGCAGCTAATTGGCGCAATGCTGGCTATGCTTTCCCTGTTTTGTCTTTTGCAGGAAGAGTCCAGAAACAGTCTCAGTAATAACTGGAAAGGCGCATTTGCTGTCGTAGCGGCCGTCACCATGCATGCTTTTATGTATGTGCAATGCAAGAAGCGCAGTTGCCAGGTTTCGCTTTTCACATTTAACGCCCTGCCTTGCCTGGCTGCTGGTTTACTGCTCACATTGACTGGCGCGGTAGTGGAAAGGCCGGAAATTGAAAACATCACCTGGTTGTCTTTTTCTTCGATTCTTTACCTGGGCGTCGTGGCTAGCGTATTCGGGATCTTGTGTTATTTCTCGCTGCAAAAACGCATTTCGACTTTTAACACCTCTTTGGTATTTATCTGCTTTCCCGTTATCGCGGTCATCCTGGAATGTGTGGTGATGGGCAGCGTATTTTCTCAAACATCGTGGATTCTGCTCGCGGGAATGTTATGCGGCGTGTTGCTGTCCGTCATTCCAGTAGAGAGAGAAAAAATGGCTACAACAGCAAAACGTTTGTGTAATTAGCACGATTTTTTCATCGCCATATTTACAAGTAATTAATAGCTGTTAAGAATGTATATTATTTACTCATAACTGTGGTCAATGTCAGAAGAGATACTCAGGCAGCAGATTCAGAACCTTAAAAAACACAATGCCCGACTCAAAAGAATTGCACACGACTCTCGCAATAAGCTCAGTGCAGCACTGGACGGGACAGGCTTATGTTTATGGCAGCTCGATGTGCCAAGCGGAAAGTTGGTTATTTTCAACCGTCGTTGGGGTTCCATGCTGGGCTTTCAGCCCAAAGAACTTAGCGCTCATTTTGATGTGTGGCGTGAGCACCTGCATCCTGAAGATAAAGAGATGGTGCTGTCCGCGTTTTATAACCACCTCGAAGGTAAAGCGCCATTTTATGAAGCACTGCATCGCATGCAGGCGAAAAATGGCACCATCACATGGGTGCTGGATCGGGGCCGAGTGACCCAATGGAGTGATGATGGGAAACCGCTGAAAGTGACCGGCACCCACATTGATATGACCAAAGAAAAGCAGTACGAGCAGCAACTAGCAAAACTCGCCAATCACGACCCCCTCACAGGCCTTGCCAACCGCCACGCGCTACAGGCGCAGTTTGATCTGTTAAAAAAACTTGGCCCACTTTCGATAGCATTTATCGATCTCGATGACTTCAAAAACGTTAACGATACGCTGGGCCACCGCAGCGGTGATGAAGTGCTGTTGCAACTCAGTCAGCGCCTGCACGAATCCTGCCCGCCAGAGGTCACCATTGGTCGCATTGGGGGGGATGAATTTATCCTGTTATTGCCCTGGTCGCTGGAACATCCCGAGGTAAACCACATCGCCAGGTGCTGCCTGGATGCCGCCATCACCCCGTTCGAATTAGGTAATGGCGCCGCTAAAGTAGGAGCATCTATTGGGGTGAATGAATCCTGGGCGGATGACACTTTTAATAATGCAGTTATTCGCGCCGATGAATCGATGTACTTGATTAAACGCACCGGCAAAAATGGCATCGCCTTGGGTGCCAGGATTATTATTCAGTCTTAAACCAGGTATTTGCGGAACCAATCAATGGTTCTCGTCCATGCAAGATCTGCCGCGGCTTTGTCGTAACGCGGTGTCGAATCGTTGTGGAACCCGTGATTCACGCCGGGGTAGATGTAACCTTGGTAGACTTTATTATTGGCTTTCAGAGCCGCTTCATAAGCGGGCCATCCCTCATTTATGCGCGAATCGAGCTCGCCATAATGCAGCAATAAAGGTGCTTTGATACGCGGTACATCTTCAGTTTTTGGCTGGCGACCATAGAACGGTACGGCGGCTGCTAATTCCGGGTAAGCGACCGCGGCGGCATTGGCCACTCCTCCTCCGTAACAAAAACCGGTGATACCGACTTTTCCTGTGACCGTATCGTGATGCATCAAAAATTCTATCGCGGCAAAGAAATCATTCATCAGTTTGGTCGGGTCGACTTGGGATTGTAGCTCGCGGCCTTTTTCATCATTGCCAGGATAGCCGCCAACCGAACTTAATCCATCAGGAGCTAATGCAATAAAACCCGCTTTGGCAACGCGCCGCGCCACATCTTCGATGTAGGGATTAAGCCCACGGTTTTCATGCACCACGACCACCCCCGGTACTTTGCCCACGGCTTTTGACGGGCGCACCATGTAGGCCCGCACTTTGCCGTGGCCCTGCGGACTTGGGTATTCGATATATTCAGCGACAATATCTGGGTCGGTAAACTCCACTTGCGTCGCAAAGGCATAATTTGGGGTCAGCAATGTACCGAGTGCCACAGCCGAAAGGCCACCAACAACAAATTTCCCCGCCAGATCGAGAAACTCGCGTTTGCTGATTTTGCCATGTACATAAAAATCGAAGTATTCGAGTAATTCAGGAGGGAAATCTTTTGCGGTAAGTCTGGTCATTTGCAGGCCCTTTATCGATAAAAGATAGATAAATAATGGCCTGCATTTAATGATTTTGCCTGGTTCTAATTTAAACGGGATTTCACCACGTTAACCCGCCAAATCCCGAAGCACACCAGCACAAGCGCCAGCGCATAACGCCACTCAAGAATGCTCTCTTGCAGGAAGATTGCCGACAATACCGCACCGGATACCGGGATCAGGAAGTTAAATGGTGCAATCATGCCCACACGGTTATGTTTGAGCAGCAGGCTCCACAGTGCAAACGCCACGGATGATAACAACGCCAGGTAACCCAGAATGGCCACCGACTCCCAACCATGAAACGCAAGCGTACCGCCGCAGGCATAGCCGCCAGCCGTGAGCACAAGGCCACCAATAGCCAGTTGCCAGCCGGTCATAATCGTCGCATCCATAGTTTGCGAAATACGCTTACCGTACAACGACGCGGCAGAAAGAATAAACGCCGCCAGCACCACGAAACCATCGCCCAACAGGCTGAAGCTAAAGTCCATCAACTGGCTGTTGAAGTTCACCACCATCACACCGGCAAAACCGAGCACGCAACCCACGACTTTGTTGATGCTGAGTTTGTCGTTTTGGTAGATAAAATGCGCCAGTAACACGCTAAAGAAAGTACCGGTGGCATTCATAATTGAGCCTTTAACACCGGTGGTGTAAGCAAGGCCAATATAGAAGAAAATGTATTGAATTGCGGTTTGCGTGACGCCCAATACGGCCAGCTGGGAATACTGCTGGCGCGACAACCGTGCAATCGGCTTACCCTGTAAAAACGCAAATGCCAGCAACAACAAACCAGCAATTACAAAGCGGTATCCGGCAAAGACAATTTTGCCCGGCAGGTCGTCCGTCGCTATCTGAAATATTTCATAGCCGTTTTTAATTGCCGGGTAAGCACTACCCCATAACAGGCAACAAAAAGCGGCCCCCATCCATGCGATTTTCTTATTAGTAAACCGTGAAACGTTATTACTCACGCCTCTTCCCTTAACCAAAATTAAACTGTCGTTTCAGAATCGACCATTATCCTTCAATAAAGAAAAATAGCGATAGCGCCATCCACACTTTGCGCGGTGGATGGCACGACGTTTAATTTAAGGTTTAGGAAGATGCGAAGGACGCGCTTTCGGATGTACGGCAAAGTGCCCTTCTGGCGCATTATCGACTTTCACATGAACCAGATCCGGAGCGTGACTTTTAATGGTTTTATCGCGGAACAGATAGACGTTAAACGGCAGAATAAACACCAGTACAAAGCAGACAATCAGCAGACCGCCATACACATCGTGGGCGTGGGCACCGGGTAGAGAACTTGGCGGAATAAATGACACAATAAACGCCAGCACCGACACCACCAACCCTGAACAGGCGATAGCCAGTTTCACTGGTTTCCCACCCGGAACCTGGAAGGCACGTTTTCTGTCACGCTGCTTACGCACCAGTTGGATATACCCCAGGAACAACATCAGATAACTGCACAGATAGATAACTACGGTGAGTGACAGAGCCACGAGGAATGACATATTGCTACCGCCGCCAGTATTGGTCAGGACAATCAGCGCAATGGAAGTGATGATCAACTGAGAGATCACCAGTGCTACAGGTACGCCGTTTTTATTCACTTTGGCAAAACGCGCAGGCAGCAGACCTTGTCGTGCTGTGACTAACATGCCGCGAGAAGGACCGACAATCCACGAAGCAATCTCTGCTAACACACCCAACATCAGCAATGCCGCAATGACGCGCACCGCCCATTCAAAACCTGGGCCGTAATAACCAATCAACGAACTAAATGCCTGCATCACCCCAGCGGAGAGGTTGATTTCATCATGCGGAATAACCGCCGCGACCGACAGACCACCAATCGAGCTAAGTACAATGGCGGCAATCACCAACAGAATCATCGCCAATGGGTAATCACGCGCCGGGTTGGTCATCTCATTGACGTGAGTCGCTGAGGCTTCAACGCCCATATAACTGAGCACAAACGCCACAAACACCACTAATGTGCCAATTTGTGAAAAATCAGGGAAGAAAGTCGCAGCCGACATTTCAATTGCCAGCGGCTGGCCGTTATAAAGCCAGGCCACAGCCAGCCCCACCAACACGATTGCCGGGAATAAAATCCCAAAGAAGAAACCCGCTTTAGCAATACGCGCGGTGTAGCGTGTACCTTTAAATTGTGTCAGAGCCAGGCCCCATAAAATAATCAGGGCTGCGATGGTTTTCACTAACGGATCGGTATTTAGCGCAGGCCAGTTAAGGATGTATGAGAGCGCGCCGAGCACAAAATAGAGCATCGGAATAAAACCGATGGCGATTTGCAAATAACTAAAGGAAATCGCCGCAAACCCCCAGCGTTCACCAAGTGTATTGGAAACCCAGGCAAATAAACCGCCCTCCTCCCAGCCTTCAACGGTTGCCATTTCAGCAGCGCACAAACCAACGGGAATAAACCAGAAAACCCCGCCCATCAGCAGGAAGAAAATCAGGCTAAAACCGGAAGTGGCAAACGTTGGATATTCATAAACTGCCATCACCATTGAGGCAGTAATCGCGAAAAAACCAAGCAAAGTCAGTGACCTTGCTGGGGAATTTGTCGTTGTGGTGGACATAAGTCTCTCCGCATCCGCAAGCAGATGCCTGCGGATGTTTTTGGTTAATAGATAAGAAAGTGTCTTATGCGTGATTGAAGCCACCCGCTTCTTCGGCAGTCAGCGAATGCGTAACCGGATTTTTCTCCAACGCCTGAAGAGTGCGTTTCAGATCGGCAATCAGCAATTCAGCCAGGTCGGTACTCATTCCGTGACGAACCAGGATGCGTTGCACCACTAAGTCTTCACGATGTGTTGGCATGGAATAAGCCGGCACCTGCCAGCCACGGCTACGTAGGCGGTCAGCCAGGTCATACAGAGTGTATCCATCATTCTGATGGTCGGCTTTCAGCGCCCAGGTTAGCGCCGGGATACCGTTCAGGTGGTTGCCGTCAAAAATAATCTCGAATGGGCCAATCGCGGCAATTTCTCGAGCCAGATACTGCGCAGTCTCGTAACAGGCCATGTGAATTTTGCGATAGCCTTCGCGGCCCAGGCGCAAGAAATTGTAATACTGCGCGACAATTTGCCCACCAGGACGCGAGAAGTTCAGCGCAAAGGTCGGCATATTGCCGCCGAGGTAGTTAACGTTAAAGATAAGCTCCTCTGGCAGGTCCTGCTTTTCACGCCATACCACCCAACCGGCACCAAGTGGCGCAAGACCAAATTTGTGGCCAGATGCGTTAATGGATTTCACACGCGGTAGACGGAAGTCCCAATCGATTTCCGGCGCGCAGAACGGAGCAAGGAAACCACCGCTTGCGGCATCCACGTGTATTGGAATATCCAGCCCGGTTTTCTCGAATAAATCATCGAGCGCATCGTGAATTTCTTTCACTGGCTCGTACTGGCAGGTGAAGGTAATACCCAAAGTCGGCACCACACCGATGGTGTTCTCATCGACATATTTCAGTGCTTCTTCAGCCGTCATCATCAGGCGATTACCTTCAAGTGGCACTTCGCGCAGCTCAACATCAAAGTAGCGGGCGAATTTGTGCCAGCAGATTTGTACCGGGCCACACACCATGTTTGGTTTATCAGTAGATTTCCCGGCCAGTTCACGGCGTTTGCGCCAGCGCCATTTCAGCGCCAGTCCGCCAAGCATCGCGGCTTCAGAAGAACCGATGGTTGAGCAACCGAGCGTATCGGTGGCTGCTGGAGAATGCCAAAGGTCGGCGAGCATATTCACGCAGCGCTGTTCCAGTTCAGCGGTTTGTGGGTACTCGTCCTTATCAATCATGTTCTTATCGATGGAGAGATCCATTAACTGGCGAATCTCATCATCCACCCAGGTCTGGCAGAAGGTCGCCAGATTCTGGCGTGAATTGCCATCAAGCATCAGTTCGTCATGAATGGCATGAAAAACATTACGTGGATTGCTTTCTTGAACCGGGAATTCGTTTTTTGGCAGTGAAGTGGATAATTCTACAGATGCATAAACATCGTCATTTTCATTTTCAGCGGGTTGAATGAGCATAGTCATAATTAATCCTTTTTCGTATCAGATAAATTTATTATTCAGTTACTTTAGGGCTGGAGTTATTTCACCCAGTTTGGCATGCGGTGTTTTTTGACATTGCTTGAATATTTTCGGCACCGCTACGGTTTCGACTTCATGCCAGTGAACATAATCGCCACCTTTAAAATCGGTATTTCTATTGACTACCCAAAAGGCGATTGGCGTCATGGATTTCGGATTCATATCCATAAACTCCTGACAAGTCATATTTTGTGGCGTCGTTTCTTGCTCTGCAAAAGCAGAATTAATAGAAGTAGAAAGAGCCGCAGCAGCAATAATTATCGAGATACTTACTTTAATATTCATAAATTATTCCAGTGGTTATTTTGAATCTTTTGACGCCAGTCGTTTAGGTTGTGCCAGCGCCAATTTCTTACGCAAAGAGATAAAACTCCCGGCGCTGAAGATCATCTCCAGGCCAATAAAAGCAGTGGTGAATAGATAAGATTGCTCAGGGGTCATGCCCAGCCAGATGGCGGCAATCAGCAAGTCAAAAATACCGATAAAAATGTTCCAGACAGCCCCGGACCGGCCGCGCATGGTAAAGCCAGAAACGATGCGTGAAACGCCACCGATAATGAACAGACAACAAAATATTATCGATAGAGAGTTCATCCCAACCATGGGATTGGCGACGAAGCTGTAACCCAACAACAACCAGGCGAGAGCGAAAATCGCACTGACAAATTTTGATTTCCAGTGCTGTTGGCGAAAGACAACCAGGCAGTAAAGAGTATAAAAGCCGCAAACCATAAACATCATGCCAATGATATAACTGAGATACAGTCCTGACATAAATGGATAGATAAGACAGCAAGCACCACATATAAGCAGCAGCACCGCCATGACCAGAGCATGTTTTTTATAATAAAGACGAGAAGCTTCGCTCAGCGCCTTCATTCTATATTGGTTAAAGATGAACATATTATCTCCGCCGTAATTTCAATGGTTGAAATGGTAGTACCCACCTGGCTGCGGAGTAAATAAGAGTGAAGAGTCATTGTTATACGCTGAGTCTGACATCTGTCTGCGTCTTCTGACATATGTCAGACTCAGCTTGCATTATTCATTCGGCGCTCTGATTTTCATTGTGACACTTATTTTTTATTCTGGTGGCGTTTGGTGATGAACACCTATTTTATTAAGGAGAAGATAATGAAAAAATTAATTCTGGCAGGTCTGTTGGCAACCATGATGAGTTCTACACCTGTATTAGCAGCAGCGACTGCAACCCCAACACAGACCGCTGCGGCAACCGCACAAATCCAAAAAGAAGCGGCTGATGTAATGCAAGTTGCGGTTCAGGGTGCCAATGCAATGCGTGATATTCAGTTTGCACGCCTGGCGCTATTCCACGGTGAACCCGCCAGCGCGAAGAAATTGACCGACGACGCAGCAACTTTGCTCAAAGATGACGGCGCTGACTGGAAGAAGTTTGTCAAAACCGACGCCAAAGCGAAAATGATCGACGATCAATACGTGATCATTAACGCAACCGTAGCGCTGTCTGAAGACTACATTGCGACCCCAGCAAAAGAGACCGCCATCAAATCTGCTAATGAAAAACTGGCAAAAGGCGACCAGAAAGGTGCGATGGATACCTTACGTCTGGCAGGTATTGGCGTGATGGAAAATCAGTATCTGATGCCACTGAACCAGACCCGTAAAGCGGTTGCTCAGGCCAAAAAACTGCTGGCAGATGGTAAATACTACGAGGCGAATTTGGTACTGAAAGGTGCTGAAGACGGTATCGTGGTTGATAGCGAAATGTTCGCTGCCAGCAACTAATCTGCGTTTGTATTGAGAGTGCACGCGGGGAATGGTCGGGCATAACTGTCCGACCATTCAATCTCAGTGGCTCATCAAGCTCTCTATCTCCACCTCGATTTCCCGCATAACTGTCGCAATTTCCTCTAACGCCTCCCACCGCTCCTCAAGGGGTAGCGAATCATGGCGACGTGACTCAAAGGGTTCACAAAGTTTCTGCAAAGCAGTGATTTCCAGTATTTGCGCTGAGCCATGCAGACGATGTAGCGCATGCAAAAACATCTGCGGTTCATCTTCTTCTATTGAACGCACAGCAGCCTGCAAATCATTTGCCGAAGCTTCGCGGAAGGTATCCAGAATTTCATTCATCAACTTCCGATCCCCCCCAGTATTCGCGGTCAAAATACTGAGTTTCAAATGCCGGGTAACGCAAGGCATTGAACGGCCAATATCAAGTTTGCTGAGCTCATGGGTCAGCGTTTGAATCGATACCGGCTTAAACAGGCACTGATTCATCCCACTTTCCAGACACTGTTCGCGTGACTGAGGCAAGGCACTGGCAGTAAGCCCCCAGATTTGCAGCCGCTGATTTTGACGACGTAACGACGCAGCCAGTTCAAGGCCATCTTTTTTTGGCATATTCACGTCAGTTATCAACAAGTCGTACTGCTTGCTGAGGATTTTGGCTTCTGCCTCCTCACCATCACAAGCTTCATCAACATTGAAACCAATGGTATTTAACTGCCGTTTGAGTAGCAGGCGATTAGTTGGGTTATCGTCTGCAATCAGAATCGACAAGCGCGGCAATGGCGACAGTGCCGCAGGTGTATCGCGCGTTGGCGTTAGCGATTGTTGAGCAGTTTCAACCGCAAGCGTGATCGTAAAAGTGGTACCCAGCGACTGGCGGCTGTTCATTTCAAGCGTACCTCCCATCAGCGTGACCAATTCTTTACAGATAACCAATCCCAAACCGGAACCCGTCTGTTCGCGTCCCTGACGTGCCTGAACGTAGCGGTGAAATAACGTTTCCTGCTCTTCCGGGCTAATCCCGCAACCGGTATCACTTACCGTAATCACTAACGTGCCGTGTTTATCCATTTCGGGGATCAGGCGAGCAGACACCTGAATATGCCCTTGTTCAGTAAACTTCAGCGCATTACCGACCAAATTGGTGAGGATTTGCCGCAAAGCCTGCGGATCGACCAGCACCCGATCATCGGCTGCCAAATGGCTAACGCAGCGCAGCGTAATACCCTTTTGCCGTGCCAGCGCATCAAACGAGTGACATTGCAGGTCGATAAGCTGAGTTAAATCAGTCCACTGTGGGGCAATTTGATATTTACCTGACTCAATTTTATCGACATCAAGGATCTTACCAATCAACCCCAGCAGCGATTGCGCCGTCGCCCCGGCAAGCGCTATCGCCTCTTTGCGTTGGCTGGAGCTGAGATCCGAACTCGACAGCAATTCTAAGAAACCCACAATAGAACTGACGGGCGTGCGTAACTCATGGCTCATACTCGCAAGGAAACGACTTTTCGCTTTAGTGGCCTGAATCGCTTTATCTTTTTCAGCCTCCAGTTCGTGAGATAGTGCCTCTTTAAGATGCAGCTGCTCTTCGAGTTGGCGCTGTGATTGCTTTCTTTTACGCACTTCACGCGAAAGCGATAGCCCCCATCCCAGGCTGATGGCGATAAGCATCAGCGCGAAGAGAACCAACTGATAGAACTGTTTGCTGTAAAGGCTCCAGGTATCAATCTGCACGCTGGAAATCTTCGACCACTTCTCCGTCATTTGCAGAATTTCGCGCGGAGGAATGGCTTGCAGCGCTTTGCCTAAAATAGACTTCAGTTCTGGCTCATCACGTGCCATCGCAAAACTAAGAGCCGCGCTGGGCATACCTGGCAGCCGGGTATAGTGCATATTTTGCGGATAATAATGGTCAATCATATAACGAGCGGAAAGCTCGGTGGTTATCGCCGCATCAACCTCCCCCTCCTCGACCATTTTCATCGCCACTTTGACATTATCCGTTTCAACCCACGTCGCCTGCGGGAAACGAAGCTTGAGGTCGTGCGTCAAAATATGCCCCGCTGCCACGGCGATACGCCGGGGTTTTGCCAGCATTACGTTGGCATTTTCTCGGTGTGCGGTAACCAGTACGAAAGAGACATTCATCAACGGATCGCTAAACGAGATAAATTTCTGTGGCTGATTACTGAGGGTGGCGGCTGGGATCATATCCCACTGACCCGGCACCATTTTTTCAGCCATTTCTCTATTGGAATTAACGATAACTGGCTGAAACTCAAGGCCGGTTTGCAGTTGGACGATATTGAGCAAATCCGCCATGATGCCGCGCAGCTCGCCGTCATGATCGATAAGCGTAAACGGCGGGTAGTTTGGATTCACCAACACGCGGATTTTAGGGTGCTTTTTAAGCCAACTCTTTTCCTCGCTGCTGAACGGTATCGGGGTATTCAGGTAAGAAAGGTTGCCGCGATTTAGCCAGTTCTGCATGACCCGCATATGGGTTTCATTGCTAATTGCGCTAATAAAACTTTCCAGGACGTTTCGCAACAGCGGCTGATTCTGGCGGGTGACAAAATAGTTATATTGTTCCTGCTTGTTAAAGTAGTGCGTGATAACCAGCGATTGTGAGAAATATTTCGAGATGCAATTACCGGTGGTGACATTATTACCAATAAAATATTGGTTAAGACCTGACATCACGGACGACAGCGCCTGATAGTCGCTATCGTAAAAGGTGATTTTTGCGTTAGGAAAAGCCACCTTAATCACATCGAGAAATGAACAATCACGCACGCAAGCAAGGGTGACTTTTTTATTTGTTGCCAGCGGCAGTAAGGTGTTTTTGAGGGAGGTGACCAGTGTTGGCCAGGTCTTGATCAACGCTGAGGTTCGCAGCAAGTCGCTCCCCACTTCCTCGCGCTGAGATAACTGAGTGAGCAGAGTATCCACTTCGTTTCGGGAGAGCGCTGCCAGGGCTTCTTTTTCGCTATCGTACTGTTTGATAGCGACTTTAACATTCAGGTTTTTTTGTAATAGCGCGAGATAATCAGCATTAACACCCTGATAATGTTCTCCACCACTTTCATAATCTATCGGGGATACTTCCGGCAGCCATGTGCCGACTGTCAGAGTATTATTCCGTGCCAGCCAGCGCGACTCATCGGCACTTAAACGAATATCCAGTGCCGATGGTTGATAATTACTTTTCAGCTCAATTAACTGAGAAGCACCGTAGGCTGAAAAAATGTTCAAGAAAAACATTGCTGCCAGATAAACATATAATAGAAACCGCATATTATTACCCTATTTTATTTCTTTGCGCATAATCATAAAGTTCCATTAATGAGGAACAATCTAACTTTTCCATTAAGCGACTTTTATAGGTGCTGACAGTTTTATTACTGATATTCATTTTGCTGGCAATGGTCGTGTAATCAATACCATTGAGAATATAGCGTAATACTTTCATTTCCTGAGTAGATAACGTATCCAGCTTGTCCTGTTCTGTCCTCGCGGCACCGCTGAAGCGCTCGAGTGAGAATGGGAAATAGCTGTAGCCATTTTTTGCAGCCTCGATAGCCGCGAGGATATTATTCATGCCCTCTTTTTTGCTAACAAAGCCGTTAGCGCCACATTCAGCACTGCGTTTACCGTAGAACAATTCATTCTTAGCAGAGATGATAATAATGATGCCCACGTAGTGCCGTTTACGTAGCTGTTCCAGCACTTCAATGCCGCTGATGCAGGGAATATCTACATCGATAATTAATAGTTCAGGCTTGAGTTTCTCGACGGTTTGTACCGCATACTCACCACTGTCGAGCTCAGTGGTGACCGTAATACCGTTGGTATCGAGCAAATTTCGAATAGCTATGCGAGCCAATGGGTGATCGTCAACGATTATCGCGTTCATTGCGTTAAAACATCCTGGTGTAGAAAAGAATAGCGAGGCTGGTAATATTATTACGTTTAGAGGTAAATCTGAGTTAGATTAAATTATAACTTTCCCGACCAAGTGTTCTAAAATATTTACACCATGAGTAAAAAACCAACAGAAAATCAATTTTATTGATTTAATCTACCTTTTTTAATAAATAGGTTAATCCTAATTCATACCCTAAAAAATTCGTTTTGCAGGAAGGCGGCAACGCAGTGAATCCTCAGGAATTTACTCAAGTAAGTGACTGGGGTGAGCGAGGAAAGCCAACGCACATGCAATTTGAAGTATGACGGGTATAGATGATGTCGATCATATTTTGATTACATGCGTAGGAATAGGATTTCAATTATTCAGGCAAGGTCTTAAATAAAAGTGTTAATTATTTCAATATTATCCCCCCATCCTTTCCCATTGGGAGAGGATGGGGGCGGTACTTAAAGATTAGTTACGGCTGTCCATTACACCGTGAGCTCTTTAGCCCGCTTTCACAGAAAATGAGCAGGGTGTTTTAGGCATTCGCCAGCTGTTTCGCCTTCTCTTCTTCTTCGCGCTGTTGCTGCTCGGTTTCCAGCATCTTCTTCTCGTAAACCTTGAAGAATGGATAGTAGATAGCCAGTGAAATAAAGAAGCAGACGAACACCAGCCCACAGGCGACCAGATTCCAGTTTGAGGTGATCAATGCCCCTAACGGAGCAGGGATGGTGAATGGTGGTTTCACCATCATGCGCGGAATAATTCCGGTGATGGTAAACAGATACACCACTATGGTATTTGCCATCGGCGCAAGAATAAAGGGAACAGCCAGAATCGGGTTCATCACAATTGGCGCGCCGAAAATCATCGGTTCGTTGATGTTAAACAGCCCCGGAATAAAGGAGAGTTTCCCCAACGATTTCAGATAAGCAGCTTTAGAACGGATAAACAGCACAACTAGCGCAAGCGTCGAGCCAGTTCCGCCCATCTGCGCATACCACTGGAAGAACTGCTCGGTGAAAATATTTGGCAACTCGTAAGCACTGGTTCCCGCCTGGAACATCTCCATATTCTGCACAATCGCCTGATCCCAAAGCGGGCGAATCAGTGGCCCCATTACCGCATGGCCATGAATACCGAATACCCAGAACAGATCGATAAAGAACTGCGTAACAATGCCGCCAAACAGATTCGTACCGGTCATAAACCCTTTGAGCGGCATGATGATGTAACTGATGATGGCGTTAATATCGATATTCAAAAAGTGACGCGGGATCCAGAAGATCAACACTACCGCGAGTGTCGGAAACAGTGCTGAAAACGAACTCGCCACCACTGGCGGCACGCCCTCTGGCATTTTGATTTCAATATTTCTGACTTTAATAAAGCGGTAAATCTCGATAGCGATCAGTGATGAAATAATCGCGCCAAACAGCCCCTGAGAACTTAGCGACGTAATGGGAATATAACGCCCGGAGACCGCGTCTCCGGCAACGGTAATGCCTTCTTTGATATTGACGGGCACAATCATCAGCAAGGTCGCCAGCATCGCCAACAGCCCGCTGGTAATATCGTTGAGCTTGTAACTTTTACCGAGGAACGAACCGATAGTAAAAGCGGCATACAGCGACATTAATCCCACGGTAAAACGGAACGGCACATCCAGCATATCGCGATACGGCGCGATGAAATCCATATAACCTTTAATCGGGATGTTGAGCAAAATAACGAAGAATGACCCGACAATAGTCAGCGGTAAAATTGAGATAAGACCATTACGGATTGCCTGCATATGCCGCTGGTTGCCAATCGCATTTGCCACCGGCAGCATTTTTTCAGCCAGTCGTTCAAAGTAAGACATTATTTCGCCCCCTCGAATCCGTTGTTTTCAATCACAGCCTTGAACCACAGGCCTGATTTTTTAAGCGAACGCTGCTGAGTCTCTAAATCCAGACGATAAAAACCGTAGCGATTTTTATAAGCGTTTTGCCATGACCAACAGTCGATAAACGTCCACATGTGATAACCCAGACAATTGCTGCCATCCACCATCGCCTGATGCAAATAACTCAGATGCTCTTTGAGAAATTCAATCCGGTAATCATCTTGTACCTGACCATTCACCATGAACTGTTCTTCGTCAGAAATACCTATCCCGTTTTCCGAGACAAACCATGGCAAATTGCCGTAACGGTCTTTAACCACCATCGCGATGTCATAAAGTGCCGCAGGATAAATCTCAATACCACGCGAGGTATTCATCCTGCGCCCCGGCATAATATATTCTTCAAAAAACCGTTCTGGCATAAAACCATGCGGTTCTTCAAGCAGGGTTTCACGCGCTTTAACACGGCGCGGGCGATAATAATTTATCCCCAGTAAATCGATACGCGTGTTGGCAATAAGCTCACAATCACCAGGCTGAATGACCGGCAATTGATCGTATTCCTTCAAAATGGCAATCAATTCATCCGGGTAGCGCCCAAGCAAAATCGGCTCGTTAATACTGCGGGTATAAAACAGATCGGCCATTTCTGCGGCGTGTAAGTCCTCCGGCGCATCGCTGCGTGGATAAACCGGAATAACATCCATAATGATGCCAATCTGCCCGGCAATATTGAGCTCACGCCAGGCGGCAACCGCTTTGCAATGCGCCAACACGATATGATGCAACACCTGTGCGGCGCGGCGGAAACTGGTCACGTAAGGATAATGGCGAGGATGTAAATAGCCCGCTTCAGCAGGAATTAACGGTTCGTTAAAGGTGAACCAGTAGCGCACCCGGTCGCCAAAAAGTTCGTAACAAATCCGCGCGTAGCGGGCAAACGCATCTACAACCTCACGGTTTTCAAAGCCGCCTTTTTCCTGAAGTGCCATTGGCATATCAAAGTGATAAAGGTTAATAAACGGCTCGATGCCCTGAGCATTGAGCTCATCAATCACTGCGTTATAAAAATCGACTGCCTGAGGATTAATTTCCCCATCACCATCAGGAATAAGGCGTGACCAGGAAATTGAGGTTCGAAAGGAATTCAGACCAATATCTTTGGCGCGTTGAATGTCTTCCCGATAGTTCTGGTAAAAAGTTGAGGTATCGTCAGCCGTTACGCCACCGAAGAAGCGTTCGTTAAAATTATGTGAGGCGTAATCCCAAATATTTTCGCCTTTGCCATCTCCGGCCTGATGCCCTTCGGATTGTGTTGCGCTGGTTGCTGTACCCCACCAGAAATTCTCAGGAAAACGATATTTCATGACCCATCCTTATTGTGCATTTTTTAATAAAGACAGGGCCTGATCCAGCACCTTATCGCCCTGCATTGAGCCGTACAGCATCATATCAATCGCCGCCACTGGCACGCCGTGTGGCGCGGCTGCGCTGGATATACTCTGTAGCTGGAATTTCACCTGTGGCCCAAGCAAAATGACATCAGCGTCCGTGATGATTTGGTCAAAATCAGACACCGGCACCGCCGTAATTTCTACTTCAATATTTCGGCTGGCAGCGGACTGTTTCATTCTTTCCACTAACATACTGGTGGACATTCCAGCAGCGCAGCATAAAAAGATCTTTTTCATCACATCTCCCTGGTGTAATAAGCACGATTACCCGCAGCATGCGGCAAAATATATTCTGAGGAGTGTGGGAAAAAGCAGCAAGTGAGGCGCAACACAGAATTGGTTTTATTGTCTGGTACTTTTGCGGTGTTTAATGACTCAAGGTATAAATTAGTGATTACAAACAGAAAGATAGCACTGTTACTTTTCAGAAAATCATTGAAATTTAATATCTAAATTTGCGACGTAATAAGAAAAACTTCTACGTTTAGATATATTTCAAAACCGGTGTAAATGCTGCTTTTAAAGCATATTGTTTTCATCAGCAGCCTCACACCGGAATATTAAGATCTTTATTTGGCAAATCCACCATCAATAAACACTTCATCCACCATTGCACTTCCCAGCCGCATTGCAGAACAAATACGTGGCATACCGAGTGAAACACCCTGGTGTGTTTGGGTAGTTGCAAAACTCACGGGCTGATGCTCACTGTCACAATCGTCGCCAAGCCACGCCAGAGCTTCTTTGCTTTCCATCATTCCAGCCGTTGAAGGAAACATCAGCCACTCATAGTAGTAATGGCGCGTGCGGGCTGAAGCATTCACATCGCTGGCGAGTTGGCTGATTGCCAGCGCGCGAGCTTGCTCAATTAATTCTGTGGCCTGCGATAAACGGCCAAAGCGCAGCGCGTCACCAAACGCGCCCCAGTGCAGCTCCTGCAACGCGACATAGCAGCGACCAGCGGGAGAAAAGGTAAAATAATGCCCAGCCTGCCAGCGTGCAAAAACTTGCTCGCAATGTACGAAGCCCAGGTGAGTGAGGTCGGTGCCCTGTAATTGTGTTTCCAGATTACCGACACGCTGCGCCAGTTGCTGCTGAACCTGAATGAGCTGCTTGCGGGCTTCTGAAGTGTCATTGGTCACCCGTGCCGAAGTTAACGCCATGGCACAGATGCTTTCATATACTTTCTCAATTGCGAGGTGCTTCTTCGCCACCCGTTGGCAAAGATGCCCAAGCATCGCCAGCATCACTTCAGGTTTTTCAAGCAGAGCCTCATCCACTGCCCACTTCTGCAACTGGCTCTGGCCAATAAACTCCCCGGTCAGCCTCTGGTAATACGCTTTGCTTTGCTGAGAACGCCACGGTTCACGAGAGATACCGCTGTTTCTGGCAAAATCGACGACAAATTTCTCTGCAACACACTCCAAAGCGCGAGTTTGAGTTCCTGGTAATACACTGCTCATTGCTGTTCTACCGTAAAAAGCGTCTGAATATCATCCCGCAACAGGCGGGTGTCCTCATGGATGTAACGTGTGATTCTTACGCACTGCTGAAGCTGTTGGCGCAAAGCGGTCACCGCTTCTTCATTTTGCTGGCGCACCACCAGGCTTTGTTGCAGGTTAAGACGTATCGCTTCCAGTGCCTGGGAAAAATCAACAAAGAACGCCGCCATTCCTTCAGTCACAGACATTTCAATTTGCGCGGCCATATTCTGATTAAGCTGCAACAGGAAATCGCTGACGTGTTGACACAGTTTGCGTTGTACATCAGCTAAAGAAATGACGTAGCGACTTTGCATCACGGTATATCCTTCC
Source organism: Buttiauxella cochleicola (assembly GCF_021282405.1). Classification (NCBI taxonomy): domain Bacteria; kingdom Pseudomonadati; phylum Pseudomonadota; class Gammaproteobacteria; order Enterobacterales; family Enterobacteriaceae; genus Buttiauxella; species Buttiauxella cochleicola. The sequence goes on along the minus strand of NZ_JAJSOU010000009.1, from coordinate 140,074 downwards.
CAGCCCCAATCCTCGCTATTAAGCCAGCGCGCAACCGTTCCGCGCATCCCGGCCTGGCGTCGCAGTTGGGAGACAGGAATATCCTGCTCTTCAATGAGTTCATTAAATGCCTGATTAGCATTGAAGTTTAATAAGCCAACATGAAATACCGGCAGACTGATATTGGTTCTAAATCCTGCTTGCGCTAACCCTTGTGCAACGCGAGCCTCTATCGGTTTTAGGGTGTTACGCAGCGTATCTGCCAGTTCAACTTCCAGATAACTAAAAAGATGGGTTAACTCTTCAGTCATCTTTTCCTGCGCGGCGGTCAGGATGATTTCGCATGAAGCGCGGATCCTGTGCAGCGCAATCTGTGCCGATTCTTCATCGTCAAAACTGAGCGTTTCATTGCGCGCATCAAAGTCATTACCGCGTTGAGTCCCAAACGACAAAGCCTGCCGCTGGAGCTTTTCAGGCACTTTTCCATGCTGAAAATAGTTCTGAATATTGTCATTAATCTGCTGTTCATAACGGCGAATAAAATCACTCATCGCTTCAACAGCCAGCTTAGTATTGCTCTGCGCAACGACGTTTGCGGCTTTCTGACTGGAAGCTGCAAGAGTCATATCATCTTCAAGGGCTGCGATATTCTGCTGCAGTTGCTGGCTGGCAATATGCAGGCCCTGGCAGCGGAAATTCAGGTAATCCTCCGCACCCTGCGTGTAATTCAGTAATTTCTGGCAGGCAGAACGCAGTGCGTACATTGAAGCATTGGCATGTGCAGCATGAAGCACCGTGTGAATGGGCTCAGCAAACTGCGAGTCCTCCCACAACAGCTCAGCCGCCTGGCGCAAAGCACCCGCATCGGCCAAATCCTCACTTTGCCAGCGGCGGCCTAGTGCAATATCAGCAAAATCCTGCACCCAACGCTGCTCATTCGGGTCCGGTAACTTGCCGTGCAATGCCAATTCATGGCGCGCTCGATTAGCCAGATATCCCCACATCGATGACACAGGGAAGACATGGTGAGGCTCAATCGTTCCTTTCATAAGCGTGCCAGAAATTAACGCTTTAACCTGTTCTGCATCGTCACCATTTCTGTCTTTCTGGTCGAATTTATTCACCAGCGCATAGAGCGGGACAGATGACCCGGTGCCCAATATCGCTTTACGTACATCTTCGTCGGAAACGGATTTTAATTGGGTGTAATCCAATACCGCCAACACAGCAGAAGCCTGCGACAGCTGCTCCTGAAGCATTTTTTGTAGATGCGGCTGCCCGGCTTCGTTTGGCCCCGGAGTATCCAGTAATGTCAGTTGCCCATAGGCTTTATCCATTCCTGCTAAATGGACAAACTCCACTTCAATAACAGGAACATGCTCAATTGCGGCATAGGCCTTAAATGGAAAAGCTACATCCAGTGCTTTCGATAAACGCACTAAATCATTAAGGCTTTTCAGGCAATGGAAAATAGGTTGGGCACCAAGATAATGCTTAGCGAAAGATTCCCCTTGGGAAATACGGGTTAATAATCCCGTCATATCCCGATCAATTTCCAGGTGCTTTGACAGCGTTTCACGATCGGTTTGTTGCAAACGAATTTGCAATGTATTCATAAGCTGTTCGATGGGTTGAACATAGGGAAAATGCAGCACGGGTTCACGCTGGCCCGGGGTGTGACGAATGAGTGTCGGTAATGCTGTCATAGGGCGATTACGGTTAGGTAATACCTCAGTCCCAATAATGGCATTAATGGTGGTCGATTTTCCCGCTTTTACTGTTCCGACAATCGCTAATACCATTTCATGCTGAGTTATTTTGCGTAACTCATTTTGCAGCATAGCCTGCTGCGCCTGGATGCTGCGTGGGCTAAATTTTGCAGGGACGGCCCCTCCAGCTTGGGACTGCCCAAAATAATTAACGTCATGCTGTGTAGTAAAAGAAACTGTTTTTAGTGTATTCAGATTTTGCAGGGCGAGTTGTAATAACCGCTCTGCTTCCTGACTTAACTCAAATATTGCTTGTGTGTGCATAAAAAATCCTTACTTAAATCAAATTATCCGGATTTTTAAAAACCTTTATATTTTTTGTGCCTATTCAGTACCGGAAATTATAATTACGCGCGGAAATCATTTATTCGACAATATTATAATCAGGCTTATTTTTTCATAGCGTGAGTTTCTGGTTAAATAACCAGAAAGAAAGACCATAGCGTATTTTTATAAACTTATTCTGTATTTTCATCGCGAATTTGGCAATTGATTAACGTTTTAAAATAGCATTTTCTTATTACGATATTCTGGCTGGCACAAGGCATAGCGGCAATCGTCCTCACAAAAGTAGGGTTTTAATGTATAATCACGCCACTTTTGGCGGGAAACCGCAATTTTTAAATCTTATTTTTGAGGATATGACGATGACACTCCCTCATTGCCCTAAATGCAATTCCGAGTACACCTACGAAGACAACGGTATGTTTATCTGCCCAGAATGTGCACATGAATGGAATGATGCCGAACCTGCTGCAGACAACGATCAACTGGTTGTTAAAGATGCCAACGGCAACCTGTTAGTTGACGGTGATAACGTCACTGTAATTAAAGATCTGAAGGTTAAAGGCAGCTCTTCAATGTTGAAGATTGGTACTAAAGTTAAAGGTATCCGTCTGGTTGAAGGCGACCATAACATCGATTGTAAAATTGATGGTTTTGGACAAATGAAGTTGAAGTCTGAGTTCGTTAAGAAGAACTAGGTTCGTTCCCCCTGCCCCTGAGGGGCGGTTCCTGCAAAGCCAGAGAAGGTTCCGTTCACTAAACGTTCAGTGTTCCCTGTACTTACCGAAACGGTGAACGTGCCAAGGAGAGGGCGTTCTCTCCTTGGCACGTTCACCGTTCACAGATTCATGTGGGATCGCATAACGTACAGGTGAACGGAAACTCACCGAACCAGGCATAAGATACCCCTTTCCCCGCCTGGCTTGCCCAGACTCCCCCAACTAAACTTATTCTGCACTCCGCATTATGAGGAACGAACAATGTCTATCGGACCCTACATCTTTTTTGACGGCACCTGCGAAGAAGCAATAGCGTTCTACAAACAAGCCGTCGGTGCTGAGTTACTGTTTAAAATGACTTTTGGCGAAATGCCAAAAGACGAGAATCAGTCGGCTGAAGGATGCAGCAGCGGTTTTAACTGGCCGGACGATAAAATCATGCATGCCAATGTGCGCATTGGCGGTGGCGAAGTGATGATGAGCGACGGCAATATGTGTGCCGATAAAGTGAAACACACGGGCTATGCGCTGAGCCTTACCACCACAGATGTCGCAGAAGGCCAACGCTGGTTTGATAATCTCAGTGCAGGTGGCGATGTCACCATGCCGTGGGGGGAAACGTTCTGGGCAAAAGGTTTCGGCATGCTTACCGATAAATACGGTATTCCGTGGATGGTGAATGTCGAAAAACCAATGTAACCAAGCTCTGGGAAACTACCGTCAGCTCCATAACAGACGGTAGTTTTCCATTCGTTAACGTGCAATCGCCCAGTTAATGGGGATTGCACCCTCGCCGCGTAGATAATCCTGCAAAGGCTGCGGGCTATATGATTCGCTTAGCCATTCACCATTGATTGCCGACTGTTGAAGTAGCGTTGTGCCACAACTAAGACGCTCAATCACCGACTGGTGGACCATCGTTGATGAGGTAACCGGCGGCGGAAGTTGCCGGGGCATAATGCGCAAATAACGCGTAGGTGGATACCAGTCACAATGCAGCGGCCCAAGTGGGTCAGCCACCACTTCACTGGGTGCCAGATTTACGCCCAAATCGTCGAGAGCATCATGCATCCAAAGGTACGCGCCGTTCGACAAGCTGCGGTCTTCGTCCGTGCCAATATAGCCCCCACCAACATCATGATGAATACCGGGAAACATCACCTGCAAAATACGATCGCGGTTATCCCACAGCACCGGCGCTAAATCGAGACGCTGCTCATCAATGGCGATGGCCTGAAGCCCGTATTTAACCCGTGAATGCAGCTCTGTATTGTTAAAACGAAAAACGTTGTAACGTTTGTCATTGAAATACTTCGGAATCCCCATCTGCCCAACGGTTTCCCACACGGCAACCGCCTCTACGGACAGCGGGCGCGAAATGCAGGTTGGGTCCACACTGTCACAGAAAAATCCCGGCAACTCACGCACCACACTTCCCAAAAGGCTGGGGCTCATATCCGGAGCATGAGCAAGATATTGCGCCCATACGGATGAAGCAAAACGCCACGCTTCATCTTTATTGCGAGCGCTTAAATTCAGTTTTTCACGATTTAATAAACCACGGTCGATAATCATCTGCGCCAGCACTCGCGCGGTATAAGCACCGTGGCTAAATCCAACCAGATAGATACGATCGCCCATCTGCCAGTGCCGACTTATAAAGGTATACCCGCGAATGATCGGCACGATCAACTCGGCGCCAAATGCGCCGCCGAGGCGTTTCACCAGACCATTATGCGGATCGCCCTTCCCATAAATGTACTTGGCAACTTGAACGATCCCGCCACTGCTATTGGTAAGGATCTTTTCTTGCTCATTGGCTAACAACAAACTCTGCTTATCAACATTCCCTTTCAGATCAACAAACAATTGATAAACGTTACTCGCTGCGGCTTCGTCATCCGCTTGATTTTCTACACCGGGAGCGGTCCATGTGCCATCGGCACAAAAAATAATGTTTTTGCTCATCGCTGCTTTCCCAACACCAAAGGGTACCTGTAAGCAAAGACAAAAACGAAGCGTGAAACAATACGACAAATAGTTGATTAGCCTGATGACTTCCAGGCTGGAACTCACTCTTCATCATACCGAAACTTATCCTTAACAAAATCGTCACATTTCATCGGCACCATGAGGCAACTTTTTAAGGAGCCTGAATGATGCAAACAATTATTCGCGTCAACAAATTGAGCAAAACCTTCAACCAGCATCAGGCATTAAATGCTGTTGATTTGGAAGTTAATGAAGGTGAGATGGTCGCTCTGCTGGGGCCGTCTGGTTCAGGCAAATCCACCCTTTTACGCCACCTGAGCGGGCTGATTACTTCTGATAAATCAGCCGATTGCCACGTCGAATTACTGGGCCGCACCGTGCAAAAAGCGGGCCGACTGGCAAGCGACATCCGGCAGAGTCGTGCTCACACCGGCTACATCTTCCAGCAGTTCAACCTGGTGAACCGCCTGACGGTTCTCGAAAACGTGCTGATTGGCGCACTCGGTGCCACGCCGTTCTGGCGCACCTGTTTTAACTGGTTTTCCCGTGAACAAAAGCAGCGTGCATTGCAGGCGCTGACCCGCGTCGGCATGGCGCAAATGGCGTATCAACGCGTCTCCACCCTGTCCGGTGGGCAACAACAGCGCGTGGCGATTGCCCGTGCGCTGATGCAACAAGCAAAAGTGATTCTCGCCGATGAGCCTATTGCCTCACTCGACCCGGAATCAGCACGCATTGTGATGGAAACGCTGCACGACATTAACCGCCTGGACGGCATCACCGTTGTGGTGACGCTGCATCAGGTGGACTACGCCCTGCGCTATTGCGAACGCATTGTCGCTCTGCGCCAGGGTCATGTGTTTTACGACGGAAGTAGCTCTGAGTTCGACAACGAACGTCTGGGCAATCTTTACCGCAGCATGAATCGCGTTGACGCGGTTGCTGCTTAACAACTTTGTTATCTCTTTCAAGGAACAGTCAGCCATGAGCTACAAAAAAGTTGCCGCCCTCGCCTTTACCAGCCTGCTAAGCGTCAGCACTCTGTTCAGCACCGCTCATGCGGATGAACAAGAAAAGTCCCTGAACTTCGGCATCATCTCGACTGAATCACAACAAAACCTGAAACCGCAGTGGGACCCGTTCCTGAAAGATATGGAGAAGAAACTTGGCGTGAAAGTGAATGCTTTCTTCGCACCAGATTACGCCGGGATTATCCAGGGGATGCGCTTTAACAAGGTGGATATCGCCTGGTACGGCAACCTTTCGGCCATGGAAGCAGTAGACCGCGCTAACGGCCAGGTGTTTGCTCAGACGGTAGCGGCAGATGGCAGCCCGGGTTACTGGAGCGTGCTGATTGTTAACAAAGACAGCCCAATCAACAACCTGCAAGACATGCTGGCAAAACGCAAAGAACTGACGTTCGGCAACGGTGACCCTAACTCAACGTCCGGTTATTTAGTCCCTGGGTACTACGTTTTCGCCAAAAACAATGCGGCACCGAACGAATTCAAACGTTCTGTGAACGCCAACCACGAGACTAACGCGCTGGCGGTGGCCAACAAGCAAGTGGATGTGGCGACCAACAACACTGAAAACCTCGATCGTTTGAAGCAAACCGCGCCCGAGAAATTCAAAGATCTGAAAGTCATCTGGAAATCCCCGTTGATCCCAGGCGATCCGATCGTGTGGCGTAAAAACCTTTCCGAAGCCACCAAAGACAAAATCTACGACTTCTTTATGACTTACGGCAAAACGCCGGAAGAAGCAGCAGTGCTCAAAGGCCTGACCTGGGCGCCGTTCCGCCCATCCAGCGACCTGCAACTGGTCCCGATTCGCCAGCTCGCTCTGTTCAAACAGATGCAAGGCGTGAAGGACAATAAAGGGTTAGCCGAGCCTGAGAAAGCGACCAAAGTCACTGCGCTGCAAAACCAGCTGAGTGATTTGGATCGCCTCACCGCCGCGCTTTCTGCGATGAGCAACGTGAATAAAGCGGTTCAGTAAAAACAACCCTAACCCTCTCCCCCAGGGAGAGGGTTAAAGCCCCAAACACGGAGCACCCCATGCAACAAACCATTCAAGTCGCCACACCCAAACGTAGCTGGTTCTCGCTACTGGCCTGGGCGATTTTGTTAGCGGTACTCGTTGCCTCCTGGCAAGGCGCGGAAATGGCTCCGCTCACGCTGTTCCGCGATGCGGGCAACATGGCCACCTTCGCCGCCGACTTCTTCCCACCTGATTTCAGCCAATGGCAGCAATATCTGGGCGAAATGGGCGTCACGCTGCAAATAGCCGTCTGGGGCACAGCACTATCCATCGTGCTTTCCATCCCTTGCGGCCTGATGTGCGCCGACAACCTGGTGCCATGGTGGGTTTACCAGCCAATGCGCCGCCTGATGGACGCCTGCCGCGCCATCAACGAAATGGTCTTTGCGATGTTGTTCGTGGTCGCCGTCGGCCTTGGCCCGTTCGCTGGCGTATTAGCGTTGTTCATCCACACCACCGGCGTGCTTTCCAAACTGCTTTCCGAAGCGGTGGAAGCCATCGAACCCGGCCCGGTAGAAGGGATTCGCGCCACCGGTGCCAACAAACTTGAAGAGATTATCTACGGCGTGCTGCCGCAGGTGATGCCGCTGCTTATCTCCTACTCGCTGTATCGCTTTGAGTCGAACGTGCGTTCGGCAACGGTGGTCGGCATGGTCGGCGCAGGCGGGATTGGTGTGACGCTGTGGGAAGCGATTCGTGGATTCCAGTTCCAGCAAACCTGCGCGCTGATGGTCATTATCATCGTCACAGTAAGTCTGCTGGACTTTATGTCGCAACGGTTACGTAAGCATTTCATTTAACGAGGCTTTGTTGAAAATGCACTTATCCAGACATCCGACCAGTTACCCGACGCGTTACCAGGAAATTGCCGCCCTGCTTGAAGTAGAGCTGCGTAACCACTACCGCTGTGGCGACTATCTGCCAGCCGAAAGCCAACTGGCCGCACGCTACGAAGTGAATCGCCACACGTTGCGTCGCGCCATCGATCAACTCGTCGAAAAAGGCTGGGTGCAGCGCCGCCAGGGAATTGGCGTGTTAGTGCTGATGCGCCCATTCGATTACCCGTTAAATTCTCAAGCACGCTTTAGCCAGAACCTGCTCGATCAGGGAAGCCACCCCACCAGCGAGCGCTTACTCGCGGTACTGCGCCCGGCTTCAAGCCATGTTGCTGATGCGCTGGGTGTAACCGAGGGCGATGACATTATTCACCTGCGCACACTAAGACGCGTTAACGGTATCGCGGTGTGCCTTATCGACCACTACTTTGCCGACCTCGCCTGGTGGCCCGTGATGCAACAGTTTAATAGCGGTTCGCTGCACGACGTGATTCAGGACCAGCTCGGTATCAACCTCAAACGCACCCAAACACGTATCAGCGCGCGCCGCGCTCAGGCCAAAGAAAGTCGCCTGTTGGAGATCCCAAATATGGCTCCGCTGCTATGTGTTCGCACTCTCAACCACCGTGAAGGTCACGCAATGCCTGCGGAATACTCCGTCAGCCTGACGCGTGCCGACATGATTGAATTCACCATGGAGCACTAAATGGACGCAACGCATTTTGATACCGCACAGCGCCAGCAGTGGATGGCCGTGCTCGCTCACAGCCTGCCTCAAGAACTGGCAGCACTTTGGGCAGAACAAAAACTCAATCCCGAATATCAGGTAATACGTCAGCCAGAAACAGGCCTGGTACAAATTCAGGCGCGAATGGGCGCCACCGGGCAACGTTTTTTTGCCGGTGACACCACGCTGACCCGTGCGGTCGTGCAACTCGCCAACGGGACTTACGGTTACAGCTACATATCAGGGCGCGATAAAACCCACGCCGAACGTTGTGCCGTGATCGACGCGCTGATGCAGGAACAAGTTCAGTTCCGGACATTGCAAGAAACCTTAATTGCTCCACTGGCCGCCAACCGTGAACAACGCCTGGCCGCCCGTCGCACCCAAATTAACAGCAGCCGAGTCGACTTCTTCACTCTGGTTCGCGGAGATAACGCATGACCCTGATGACCGCTTTTAACCTGCCTGTGCAGGATGCACAACAGAGCTTCCGTCGCCTGCTCAAAGCGATGAGCGAGCCGGGCGTTATCGTGGCGCTCCATTCACTGCAACATGGCTGGAAACCACTGAACATTGCTTCCACCAGCGTGCTGCTGACCCTTGCCGATAACGACACGCCGGTGTGGATTAGTGACGCTCTGAGCAACGACGTGACATTGCAAAACGTCCGTTTTCATACCAACACGCCAATTTCGCAGGCACCAGAACACGCACAATTCGCCGTTGCCGACAGCACGATAACCGCCGATCAGCTTAACGCGCTGGCACAGGGAACCGACGTAGCTCCCGACACCAGCGCGACACTGATTTTGCAAGTGCCGAGCCTGAGCGGCGGCCGCATGTTGCGCTTAACCGGCGCGGGCATCCGCGAAGAACGCATGATCGCCCCGCAACTTCCGGACTGCGTTATCCACGAACTCACCGAGCGCCCGCATCCGTTCCCGCTGGGCATCGACCTGATCCTGACCTGTGGCGAGCGCCTGCTGGCGATCCCTCGCACCACTCATGTGGAGGTGTGCTGATGTACGTCGCCGTTAAAGGGGGCGAAAAGGCAATTGCCGCCGCCCATGAATTGCAGGAACACAACCGCCGTGGCGACCAAAATCTCGCGGAACTAAGCGTCGCGCAAATCGAGCAGCAGCTTGGCCTGGCGGTCGACCGCGTGATGACCGAAGGCGGCATTGCCGACCGTGAACTCGCCGCCCTCGCCATCAAGCAGGCCAGCGGAGACATGGTTGAAGCCATCTTCCTGCTGCGCGCTTATCGCACCACGCTACCGCGTCTGGCGGTGAGCGAGCCGCTGAACACCGCTGAAATGCGTATCGAACGCCGCATTTCAGCCGTCTACAAAGACGTACCCGGCGGGCAGTTACTCGGCCCGACTTACGATTACACCCATCGCCTGCTGGATTTCACCTTGCTGGCAAACGGCGAAGCGCCGCAGTTGAAAACCGCTGACGAGCATGCCGAACCCACGCCGCACGTGTTCAGCCTGCTGGCAAAACAGGGGCTGGCAAAAGCGGAAGAAGATAACGGCGAAAAACCTGACGACATCACCCGCCAGCCGCCGGTTTACCCATGCTCGCGTTCATCACGCCTGCAACAGCTGGTGCGCGGCGATGAAGGCTATTTACTGGCCCTCGCCTACTCCACGCAACGCGGTTACGGGCGCAACCACCCGTTCGCCGCAGAAATTCGTAGTGGCTACGTGGATATCGAAATCGTGCCGGAAGAGCTGGGTTTTGCGGTGAACGTCGGTGAACTGCTGCTAACCGAGTGTGAAATGGTGAACGGCTTTGTCGCCCCCGCGGATGAAGACCCGCACTTTACCCGTGGTTACGGGCTGGTGTTCGGCATGAGCGAACGCAAAGCGATGGCGATGGCGCTGGTTGACCGCGCGCTGCAAGCCCCGGACTACGACGAAACAGTAACAGGCCCGGCCCAGGACGAAGAGTTCGTACTGGCCCACGCTGATAACGTTGAAGCAGCCGGGTTTGTCTCGCACCTGAAACTGCCGCACTACGTCGATTTCCAGGCCGAACTGGAACTGCTTAAACGTCTGCAAAAGGAACGTCATCGTGACTAAGGCACTCTCGGGCTACAACTTTGCTTATCTGGATGAACAAACCAAGCGCACCCTGCGCCGCGCGATTCTGAAAGCGGTAGCAATCCCAGGTTATCAGGTGCCGTTTGGCGGGCGTGAAATGCCGATGCCTTATGGCTGGGGGACAGGCGGCATCCAGATCACCGCAAGCGTGATTGGCGAAAACGACGTGCTGAAAGTCATCGACCAGGGGGCGGACGACACCACTAACGCGGTGTCGATTCGCAACTTCTTCAAGCGCGTCACCGACGTGGCGACCACCGAATCCACCGCCGATGCAACGCTGATTCAGACGCGCCACCGCATCCCGGAAACGCCGCTCACCGAAGATCAGATCCTGATTTACCAGGTGCCGATCCCTGAGCCGCTGCGTTTTATCGAACCACGCGAAACCGAAACCCGCACCATGCACGCGCTGGAAGAGTACGGCGTGATGCAGGTGAAACTGTACGAAGACATCGCCCGTTTCGGCCACATCGCCACCACTTACGCCTATCCGGTGAAAGTGAACGAACGCTACGTGATGGACCCGTCGCCAATCCCGAAATTCGATAACCCGAAAATGGACATGATGCCTGCGCTGCAACTGTTCGGTGCCGGGCGTGAAAAACGCATTTACGCGGTGCCCCCGTATACCCGCGTCGAAAGCCTCGATTTTGACGACCATCCGTTTACCGTCCAGGAGTGGGAAGAACCGTGCGCGATTTGCGGCTCGCACCACAGCTACCTCGACGAAGTGGTGCTCGACGATGCGGGCAGCCGCATGTTCGTCTGCTCCGATACCGATTTCTGCCGCCAGAACAGCGAGGCCGCAAGCAAATGACTCAACCGTTACTTTCCGTCAATAACCTGACGCACCTTTATGCCCCCGGCAAAGGCTTCAGCGACGTGTCATTCGAGCTTTATCCAGGCGAAGTGCTGGGAATTGTCGGTGAATCTGGCTCCGGCAAAACCACGCTGCTGAAATCCATTTCCGCCCGCCTGGCGCCGCAAAATGGCGAAGTGGTGTATCTCGACTCGTCGCTGTACGACATGAGCGAAGGCGAGCGCCGCCGCCTGCTGCGCACCGAATGGGGCGTGGTTCATCAACACGCGATGGACGGCCTGCGCCGCCACGTTTCGGCAGGTGGCAACATCGGCGAACGCTTAATGGCAACCGGTGCGCGTCACTACGGTGATATCCGTGCCACCGCCGAGCGCTGGCTGGAAGAGGTGGAAATCCCGGCCTCGCGCATCGACGACCTGCCAACCACATTTTCCGGCGGCATGCAGCAACGCCTGCAAATCGCCCGCAACCTGGTGACGCACCCGAAACTGGTGTTTATGGATGAACCGACCGGCGGGCTGGATGTTTCCGTGCAGGCGCGTTTGCTCGACCTGCTGCGCGGCCTGGTGCGCGAGCTGAACCTGGCGGTGATTATCGTCACCCATGATTTGGGCGTGGCGCGTTTGCTGGCTGACCGCCTGCTGGTGATGAAGCAAGGCCAGGTGGTGGAAAGCGGCCTGACCGACCGCGTGCTGGACGACCCGCACCACCCGTATACCCAGTTGCTTGTTTCCTCCGTCCTTCAGAATTAGGTGAACACGATGACCAGATTACGGGTTGAAAACCTGAGCAAAACCTTTGTGTTACACCATCAGCACGGTATCCGTTTGCCGGTACTGGCCAATGCCTCGTTGGAAGTCGTATCCGGCGAATGCGTGGTGCTGCACGGCCATTCTGGTAGTGGGAAATCCACCCTTTTGCGCTCTTTGTACGCCAATTATTTGCCGGACGAAGGGCATATCTGGGTCAAACATAACGACGAATGGCTCGACATTGTACAGGCTCCGGCGCGTGACGTTTTAGCCGTGCGCCGCCAGACCATCGGCTGGGTCAGCCAGTTTTTGCGCGTTATCCCACGTATTTCAGCACTTGAAGTGGTGATGCAACCGCTGCTGGATTTAGGTGTATCCCGTGACGTCTGTGAAGACAAAGCGTCAATGTTACTGACTCGCCTGAATGTCCCGGAACGCCTGTGGAACCTGGCTCCATCAACGTTTTCCGGTGGCGAGCAACAGCGCGTAAACATCGCCCGTGGCTTTATCGTCGATTACCCAATTCTGCTGCTTGATGAACCCACCGCCTCGCTGGATGCGAAAAACAGTGCCGCCGTGGTGGATTTAATTCTGGAAGCCAAAGCACGTGGAGCGGCAGTCGTCGGCATCTTCCACGACGAAGCGGTACGCAATCAGGTAGCAGACAGACTGCACTCTATGGCAACCATCGAGGCCAAAAATGATCATTAATAACGTCAAACTGGTGCTGGAAAATGAAGTGGTTAATGGCTCACTGGAAGTCGCCGACGGGGTGATTCGTAATTTTGCCGATAGCCAAAGTCAGTTGCCGCAAGCGCACGATGGCGAAGGCGGTTGGTTGCTTCCGGGGCTTATCGAGCTGCATACCGACAACCTCGACAAATTCTTCACCCCACGCCCGAAAGTCGACTGGCCAGCCCATTCCGCGATGAGCAGCCACGACGCATTAATGGTGGCGAGCGGCATCACCACGGTGCTGGACGCCGTAGCGCTGGGCGACGTGCGCGACGGCGGCGACCGCCTGGAAAACCTCGAGAAGATGATTAACGCGGTGATGGACAGCCAGGCGCGTGGCGTTAACCGCGCCGAGCACCGCCTGCACCTGCGCTGCGAACTGCCGCACCACACCACGCTGCCACTGTTCCAGCAGCTAATCGAACGCAGCGGCGTGTCGCTGGTGTCATTAATGGACCACTCACCAGGCCAGCGCCAGTTCGCAAACATGGTGAAATATCGTGAATATTACCAGGGAAAATATTCGCTCAGCGATGCGGAGATGAACAGCTACGAGGCGGACCAACTTGCGCTTGCTGAACGCTGGTCGCAGCCCAATCGCCTGGCGATTGCCGCTGAATGTCGTGCACGCAATATCGCGCTCGCCAGTCATGATGACGCGACTGCGGCGCACGTGGTGGAATCCCACGAGTTGGGCAGCGTAATCGCTGAATTCCCGACTACGCTTGAAGCCGCGCTAGCCTCACGCCAGCATGGTTTAAGCGTGCTGATGGGCGCGCCAAACATTGTGCGAGGCGGCTCGCATTCCGGCAATGTGGCGGCGCATGAACTCGCACAAGTCGGCCTGCTGGATATCCTCTCGTCCGACTATTACCCGGCGAGTTTGCTGGACGCTGCGTTTCGCGTCGCCCAGGACGAGTCGAACAGCTTCACCCTGCCACAAGCGGTGGCACTGGTGACACGCAACCCAGCCAAAGCATTGAATCTCAATGACCGCGGCGTTCTCGCAGAAGGCAAACGTGCCGATATGGTGCTTGCGCATCTTCACGGCGACCATGTCCACGTCGGCCATGTCTGGCGTCAGGGAATACGGGTGTTCTGATGAGCAAAATAGTCTGGTTGATGGGGCCGTCAGGCTCCGGGAAAGACAGCCTGCTGACGGCACTGCGCCAGCAGGAGAATAATCAACTACTGGTAGCGCACCGCTACATTACCCGCGCCGCTGACGCCGGGTGCGAAAACCATATTGCCTTGAGTGAAAAGGAGTTCGCTCAGCGCCAGCAACAGGGGCTATTCGCGCTGTGCTGGCAGGCGCATCAACAAAGTTACGGCGTGGGAATCGAGCTGGATATCTGGCTCGATTCCGGGTTCGACGTGGTGGTGAACGGCTCGCGCCAGCATCTGGCGCAGGCGCGCGCGCGTTACGCCGAAGCGCTAGTGCCGATTTGCCTGCATGTTTCGACGGACGTTTTGCGCAAGCGCCTCGAACAACGCGGGCGTGAAACTGCGCAGCAGATCGAACAACGCCTGCAACGTGCGGCCTTTTATGCCCCGGATTTGGACGACTGTTTAATACTTAACAACGATGGCAGTCTGGCGGAGTCTGTCTTATCGTTTATGCGTCTGGTGAATGGCCAGCGCAATGCCAATATCGTCCATTTTCGTCCCAAGGAACCGCGCCATGTTTGAACTTCGCCCCGCCACTCTTGCCGATATTGATACTGTTTACGCTCTGATCTGCGAATTAAAACAGGCAGAATTTAACCGCCAGGCGTTTAACGTCGGGTTTGCGGCAAATCTTGAAGATCACAATTTATGCTACCAACTTGCACTACTTAACGGCGAGGTTGTCGGCATGATCAGTCTGCATATGCAGTTTCATCTGCATCATGTGAATTGGGTCGGTGAAATTCAGGAACTGGTGGTGATGCCCGCTGCTCGCGGCCACGGTGTGGGTAGCAAACTGTTAGCCTGGGCTGAAGAGCAGGCGCGGATTGCCGGAGCGGAACTCACTGAGCTTTCCACCAGCGCCAAACGCCTCGACGCCCACCGTTTCTACCAGCGCGAAGGGTATCAAAATACCCATTTCCGCTTTACTAAACCGGTGGAGATAAATCGTGACTCTGACGCTAACCCTTAGCGGAACGGGGGGCGCACAACTCGTCCCCGCCTTTGGCTGTTTTTGCGCGGCCTGCGAGCGCGCTCGCACTAATCCGCAATTTCGCCGCAAGCCGTGCAGCGCGGTGATGAAGTTTAACGACGCAGTGACACTGTTGGACGCAGGCATTCCCGATTTAATGGACAGCTGGCAACCGGGGGAATTTAAGCAGTTTTTACTCACCCATTACCATATGGACCACGTGCAGGGATTATTCCCACTGCGCTGGGGCGTGGGCGAAAAAATCCCGGTGTACGGCCCCGCCGATGAACAAGGCTGCGACGACCTGTTTAAACACCCCGGCATTCTGGATTTCAGCCACCAGCTTGAGCCGTTTGTCTGGTTTACCTTGCAGGCGCTACGCGTGACCCCCCTGCCTCTCAACCATTCAAAACTGACGCTGGGCTATTTTTTTGAAACCCCGCACAGCCGCGTGGCGTGGTTAAGCGATACCGCAGGTCTGCCCGATAAAACGCTGAAGTTTCTGGCGAACAATAAACCGGATGTGATCGTGATTGATTGCAGCCATGAGCCGCGTCCTGAAACACCGAAAAACCATTGCGATTTGAATACCGTTATCGAGCTTAATAAACAGATTGGCTGCCCACGCGTTGTCCTTACGCATATCAGCCACCAGTTTGATTGTTGGCTGATGGAGAATGCGTTGCCGAAAGGGTTCGAGGCGGGGTTTGATGGAATGGTTATTCGGGTGGATTAGGCGATTTAATCTTGCTAATCACTAATAGCCGATGCTGATGAATTTCAGGGTCGGTTCCCCAGGCGTACGGTGACCATTTGCTGACGAATTCGGCTTCACTCGTAATGCGTTGTAATTCGTCATCTTCTTTAGTGCCATCCCAAATCATGACTTCGTATTCAGGGTCGGCAATGGCTTCGGAAATGCGGTATTCCCAAAAACGACGACCATCAGCAGTTTGCTCATTATCAGAAACCACAATCTCATACGATTCCAATAACCAGGCAAATATCCGTTTTGCTAATCCCTGTAACGCATCCTGGTGCTCAGCACTAAATGTGCGCCATACCATGACCTGCGTACAGTGCTGTTTGCCTGGCACCACAAATTTCCCGGTAACAATTTTTACCGCATAGGCGGTGATGTCGTCTTTTAGCAGGCGACACTGTTTACCGTCGAGCGACATCACCAGACGGTATCCCGCTGGTGGAACGTAGCCGGGTAAGCTAAAAGGTTCAACCCCTTTGGCGAGGAACGCCAGGGTGTGTTCCCGGTTACGATCTGGGGCGTTGAGCTTTCTGTTGAAATCCGCGTCGCTTATCAATCTCGGTGCCATTTGTTGTGAAATCCTTATCCTAAGTATGCTTATTTTTCCCTTTAAAGCCAGCTTAAAAAAACCACGTTTTTCCTGATATTACGGGTACTTGTAGTAACAAATCTTAAGCTTGATAAGAAAATTAACACACTAAATGAATAAAACTTCACCACTTTTTTGTTTGCTTTTAGTTTTCAGAAGACAACTCGCAAAACGCAAATTTAATGTGCTTTTTATCACTCACCGATTTTCAAAACTTACCGAAAATCATCATCCAAACGGCGTTCATCCTCTTCAAGCTGGCGGCGCTGTTGATCCAACTGACGTTGCTGGTCGTCAAGCTGGCGTCGGCGATCTTCGAGTTGACGGTGACGGTCTTCATACTGGCGGCGATCGTCATCATTTCGACGCTGGCTTTCGTCCCAACGGCGGTCGTCGTTGTCATCACTACGGCTGTCATTCGGTTTGTAGGCATCGTTAATCGCCTGCGAAATAGACCCCACAATGGAGTTATCGAACAGGCCATCCAACGCATCGGCGTGGGCAATGGTTGTCATGGTCAGGGTGCCGAGCAGTAGCACGGTGGAGTATCGATTCATAAGCCCATCTCATGAAAATAGAATTTAGGAACGATAAAAAAAATGCCAGACCCCTGACAGCAGAGAATTCCCAATTTTCGCCTTAATTATATTTATAAGTAATATTTACCTTTAACCCAACCCAGATTTTTCATGCCTTATTTTGGTGCAAAAAAATCAAAAAAAATAACCACGCCTCACCCTGAGTAATGATTCGAAAATCTCGAGCAATGCGGTTTAACTTAGCCAAAAATCAGCAATTTAGATTGGAATCACACAGTTTAGAAAAAACAATCGCTCGGAAATACCTCATTTTCACAGCCACAAAAAATTCAAAAACATGATCGCCATCGGTTATTTTAAATAAATAATGAAACGTTATTTCAACTTATATGGATGGCGTGTTTTAATCTTTCCAATTCAAACTAACTCATAGGGAACTACAATGTCTTACGATTACATTGTAATAGCGGGTTATTTCTTATTAATGGTAGCTATTAGCCTACTGTTCAAAAAAATGGCCAATAACAGTACCAGCGACTACTTCCGCGGAGGCGGCAAGATGTTGTGGTGGATGGTTGGGGCAACCGCGTTTATGACGCAGTTTTCTGCCTGGACGTTCACCGGTGCGGCTGGCAAAGCCTTTACCGATGGTTTCGCAGTTCTTGCCGTGTTTGTCGGCAACATGTTTGCTTATCTTCTGGCGTGGGCATACTTCGCTCGCCGCTTCCGTCAAATGCGTGTGGACACCCCAACTGAAGCAGTACGTCGCCGTTTTGGCCCGGTCAACGAGCAGTTCTTTACCTGGGTCATTATCCCACTAAGCGTGATTAACGCAGGCGTGTGGTTAAACGGTCTTGGCGTGTTCGCATCCGCCGTCTTTAACGCTGATATCATCACCACTATCTGGATTACCGGCCTTGCAGTTCTGGCTATTTCCATGCTGAGTGGCGCATGGGGTGTGGTAGCGTCCGACTTTATTCAAACGCTGGTTATTGCAGTTATTTCAGTCGCTTGCGCAGTAGTTGCCCTATGGGCAGTCGGTGGTCCGGCGAACATCGTGACTGAGTTCCCATCCGGCTTCTTTACTGGCCCGGATATGAACTACCCGCTGTTGATGGTTGGCACCTTCCTGTTCTTTGTGGTGAAACAGCTGCAAAGTATTAATAACATGCAGGAATCCTACCGCTTCCTGAATGCTAAAGACTCCAAAAATGCCAGCAAAGCGGCTCTAATGGCGCTGCTGATGATGCTGATTGGCGCGGTAATTTGGTTCATTCCACCATGGGCAACGGCGATTCTGTACCCGAATGCCGGGGCGCAATACCCTGAGCTGGGTGCTAAAGCACGTGATGCGGTTTACCTGGTGTTTGCTCGTGAAGCCATGCCGCTGGGTACTGTAGGGCTGCTGATGGCGGGTCTGTTCGCGGCAACCATGTCTTCCATGGATTCTGCATTAAACCGTAACTCCGGCATCTTCGTACGTAGCTTCTACGCAACGATTGTGCGTAAAGGTAAAGCAACAGATAAAGAGCAACTGCGTGCGGGTCAAGTTGCCTGCCTGGTTAACGGCTTGCTGGTTATCTTCATGGCGCAGTTCTTTAACTCTCTCAAGCACCTCAGCCTGTTCGACCTGATGATGCAAGTAGCAACACTGCTGCAATCACCGATTCTGGTTCCATTGTTCTTCGGTATGCTGATTCGCAAAACCCCTTCATGGGCACCATGGGCGACCGTAATCTTCGGCCTGGGCGTATCCTGGATGGTGGTTGATGTGTTCACGCCACAGTATGTAATGTCCTGGTTCGGCGTTGAGAAACTGACGGGTCGTGAAGTAAGTGAACTGAAAACAATCATTCCAATCGTTGCACACCTGGTGCTGACCGGTGGCTTCTTCTGCCTGAGCGCGCTGTTCTATAAGCCGCAAGCAGATACAAACGTCGAAGCGACTAATGCGTTCTTTAAAGATGTCGAAACCGAGTGTGTTGAAGACGACGCGCAGGACATCGTTGACCGCATGCAGCGTAACAAGCTGGGCGACCTGACTATCTACATGGCGATTGGCTTGTCGGCGATGGTGCTGATTCCAAATCCAATGTGGGGCCGCTTGTTGTTCCTGGCCTGTGCCGCAGCGGTGTTTGCTGTCGGGTATGCGTTAAAACGCAGTGCGAAGATCGATAAAGCAGCTGTGGTTCTCAAGCCAGCAATGCAAAATAATCGATAAAACTATCCACTAAACTCAAAAGCCACCGAATTTCGGTGGCTTTTTTATTTCCCGAACAACTCGAATTGTTAACATAGTTTCGTAACCAACTATTTCTTTTATAATAGTACACATAAGCAATGCGAAAGAATTGTTCGTTATTTAACCCAACCCCATTTCATCAATTAAGCCAGTCGATTAAAAAAGACCGAACCCTATCATTGATTAAGAAGCATCTCAGCCACGAAAATTTAAAGAAAATAATAACCGAACGGTTATTTATTACCTTACCTTGCAATAATTCAGCCATTTCTGCTGCCATTATTTTTTCGGCACCTCCGCGCACACTTCTACAAAAAACCCGCAAAGAGCACTAAGAATAATCTCAGATACATTCGTAAATATTATGTAATAAGGTGATCTAATACATTCATACTATGTAAATCAGATGTATCATTACCGTTAATGCTACCGAAGCCGCTAACAGAGTGATGCGCTATGTCCAGACAAAGAAACGACAATCCTACCCGTCCACGCCATCATCGTTTCGCCCTGGAACCACGGCAGTTGTTCGATGGCGCAGCCGTCACTGAGGCTGCTCATCATGCGGATAATCCGCTTGATACCCAGCACCACGAAAACACACCTGACGCCTCCAAAGCGGTCTTTGTCCCACCAGCATCGGTACCTGCACCCGCATCAATAACGGCACCGGCTCCTGCAGATGCGACTGCACCACATGAAGTTTATGTCGTCGATAGTCACGTCCAGAATTGGCAATCGCTGGTCAGCCAATTGCCAGAAGGCAGCCGCGTGCTGGTGCTGGACTCTCAGCACTCCGGGCTTGAGCAGATTAATGAAGCGCTAAAGAACGATAAAAATATCACTGCGATTCATATCATCAGCCATGGTGCCAGCGACGAGATAACACTCGGTAGCGACAAACTTAATGACAAAACGATTGCTCAATATCAGCAGCAATTAGAAACCCTTGGCGAAAAACTCACCACAGATGGCGATATCTTGCTGTATGGCTGTAACGTCACGGCAAAAGACACCATCCTGATTACCCGTATGGCGGACTACACCCATGCGGATATTGCGGCTTCAAATGATGAAACGGGTAGCGCGACAAAAGCGGCTGACTGGACACTTGAATCCCGTACTGGCGTTATCGAAACACGTTCGCTGGAGTTGGCTTACGATGGCGTACTGCAAGCCCCTGAACTCACTACCACGAAACCGGACATGGTGGTTTCTGAGCCAAGCTCACTGCGCCCTGGTGCCGAAACCGGCAGCTTTAGTGGCATAACGATTAATGCCAGTGATGAAAATGTTGCGATCAGCGTGACGTTGACCAACGATGCTGTAGGCAATTTGGTTAATGGTGCTCAATCAGGGAAGACACTGGAGTTCGTTGGCTCAGTTGCAAATGCGCAAGCCTGGTTAAACTCACTTAAATTTACTGCAAGTGATACTGAGCTTGGCAAACAGTCAGCTTCCACGGATGTGCAGTTTTACATCTTAAGCCTGTCCGGTAACGACAGCCTCGTCACACATATTACGGTAACCCCTTCCAACGATCCGGTGACGATTGTAGACAGCACCTTAACTGTGCCTGAACGTGGTACGGGCACCGTGATTACGGAAACCACGCTAGCGGCTATCGATCCTGATGTGCAGATAGGTGCGCAAAGTGCATCGCAAATTGTCTACAGCGTAACGGCAATACCGCAATACGGTTACCTGACGCTCAATGGCACGCGTCTGGGCGTCGGCTCGGTATTTACTCAGCAGGATGTGCGCGATAACAAGCTGGTGTATGTCCACACCGCAACGGGTACTGCGCAAAATACCGCTGATAGTTTTTCTGCCAAAGTGAACGACGGTGCCACGCCAATTAACCTTTCCGATACAGTCACTGTCACCCTTCAGATTGCGCCAGAAAACCAACTGCCAACCATATCCGGTGGTGGCATTGTCTTTGAAGGCCAGCCTGCAAACGCGGTGAATACCGGGAATGTTGGGCAATATATCGTTGCCACCAGTGGCGGCGACACGCAGGACACGGTGCTTACTCTAACCATTACTTCACTGCCAGCGTTCGGCACTCTTTATTTTAAGGGTTCGCCAGTAGTTCTGAATCAGCAGATTAGCTATGCCGAACGTGATCAATTGACCTATGAAAACGACGGTGCAGAAGGCAATACGCAGGACAATTTTGGCGTACGTGTTACTGACCAGGGTGGCGGCACAGGAATTCCTGCCAGCAGCGATGCAGTGATTGCACTGACGATTCAACCGGTTGATGACGACCCGTACCTCAATCCAGATTCGACATTGCATGCGCAAGTCACAACAGGCCCGAATAACGTGGTGCTGCAACCAGAAATGCTGGCAGCACTCGATAGCGACTCGTCGGCAGATCGCGTGAGTTTTATCGTTGATACTCGAGGGTTAACACACGGTTATCTGACCTTGAATGGTCTGCTGATGAAAAGCGGCGACACCTTTACGATGGAAGATGTCGCCGAAGGTCGGGTTGTTTATACGCAATACATTGCTTCCCGTACCGGCGGGATAGACGTGTTTAATTTCCGGGTCATCGACCACTCCACTGCATTGCGCTGGAACCCCGATGGTACAACGTTCACGCGCCAGGGCGGGATATGGGATGGCGAGACGGCTAACGACCAGCTTACCCATATGCAATTCACCATCGACCTGGCTACCACTGATAACCCCAACAACCCTGACCCTGGTGGCCTGCCGATATTAAATGTCCCGGCAGAGACTACAAACTCAGGGTATATCGGCACCGATGTGCAAAACCCTGGCAACCCGTCGCATGGCGTGCTGAACGAGGGCGGGACATTAACGCTGTCCGGTACCGGGAAAATCACCGAAAACACGCCTGGCATGAGTTATGTCGTGCAGGGCGCGACGCCTGAGCAAATCGTTTACACCTTCCTCGGCAGCGCCAGCGGGCAAACTGGCCTGACTATCCTAAAAAGTGATGGTCAGGGTGGTTATCGAGTTATCAACGCGTTCGGCACGTTTACGCAGGCTGATTTGAATAAGGGGTTAATCAGCGTTCGCCACGACGGCGGCGAAAACTTCATGTTCGACGGCAGTTTCTCGGTTTCGGCAGGCCAGGTGGCACTAGATTCACGAGGCAACCCGGTTGCGGTTACCTGGAACCCGACGCTGGTCGTGTTCGTCACCCCGATTAACGATGCCCCGGTGATTTCAGGTTCTTCAAACACCGTTTTAGCGGAAGGTGAAACAAAAGTTATTACCAGCTCGCAGCTACAGTTGAGCGACCCGGATGATGTAAACAGTGGCTCATCGTGGGAAGGGTCGGCTTTGCGACCTGATGGCACCAGCAATAACTACGCTTACAACAACGATGTCAGCGGAGCAGGCGCACTCAAATTTGGCTTCCTGACGCTGCCTGCTGGCGGTGCGCTGCAATATTATAATGGCACCAGTTGGGTCACCATCACCAACGCGGATATCGGCACATTGCAGCTAGATGCCAGCATTTTGAAAGGTGATGGCACCAGCGGTCTGCGTTTTGTAAGCAACGGTTCTGAAGTCCGTAGCACCAGCTTTACCACTTATGCAGTGGATCGCTGGGGTTTGCAGTCGGCCAACAACGCCACCGTGGGCATTACCATCACCAACGTCAACGATGGCCCAAAAATCCCGCAG
Source organism: Buttiauxella cochleicola (assembly GCF_021282405.1). Lineage (NCBI taxonomy): Bacteria > Pseudomonadati > Pseudomonadota > Gammaproteobacteria > Enterobacterales > Enterobacteriaceae > Buttiauxella > Buttiauxella cochleicola. The sequence goes on along the minus strand of NZ_JAJSOU010000009.1, from coordinate 117,362 downwards.
ACGCCTGACACCCCGGATATCGTAGTACCTCCAGATTCGCCAAACCTTGTGGGCGGCGTTGAAGGCCGGCCTCCGGCTAACAACCCGGCGACCGTGGTTGAAGGCGGCTATGTTCAAATCAATAGTTCGCAGCTTCAGGCTTATGACCCGGACAGCACCGCCGAGCAGGTGCAATATACCGTCACTACAACGCCGACTCATGGCCGCCTCGCGTACTCAACCGATGGTGTTAACTTTAGCGTCCTGGGTAACGGTTCAACGTTCACGCAGGCTGATATTAACAACGGTCGAATCTATTATCTGAATAACGGTGATGAAATCACCGGCAATGGTCAGAACGCCGATGGCTTCAACTTCACGCTTTCAGATGGTGATAAAGAGCAGGCCAATAACCACTTTGCCATTAATATTACGCCGACGAACGACAAGCCCACCGTCACCGCACCTTCCGGTCCTATTGATATCGGTCTTTCGCATGCGGTGAATGGTTTTACTATTGCCGACCCGGATATTACTGGCACGAACAGCTCGGTGAACATCCTCCAGACCACCGTGCGTTTGCTGCACAGTGATGGCAGCGCTTTCACTCAGGCCGAATATAACGGCATCAGGCTTTCCGCTAATGCCGCAAGCGGCGCAACGATCACCGGTGGAACGAACGGTTATCTGGTTCTGACAGGCACCGTCGCGCAAATCAACAGCGCGCTTGGCGGCTTAACCGTGCTGTTCCCGAACGACCGCAATGCCATCTACCAGGTACAAGTGATTGCCGATGACCGCTTGCGTACCGCAGATGGCCAACTAACCGGGCAAGCGAACGGCGGCCCAGTTAACCAACCGGCTAACCCGGCATTTGGCACATCACCAGGCACTGTCGATAGCCAAAATTACAACTGGTATGCGGATGGGGTTCCGGCAGCAAACGGCAATATCACTGCCAACCAGGTGGTAATTTTCGCCTCGGAAGTCAACGATCCAGGCCACCTGGTTGTCGGTAATCCCAATAAATCCACCTATGAAGATCAACCGACGTTTATCGGCGGTGATTTTGTCATTACTGATGTTGAGTCCACGGCCTTTGGCAAACCGGTAACCGTGACGTTAACCGTCCCACAAGGGCAACTGGGGATTGGCGGCTTAACTGATGACAGCAGCACGGTTATAAACGGTGTGACGATTCAGGGCGATAACTCTGGCCGACTCATTCTTACCGGCACCGCCAACGCTATTCAGGCATTGCTTAATGACTCGGTAAATGGGCTCACTTATCAAAGTGCTGCTAATGCTAACCACGACCAAAATGGCGCGGCAGCAGGCGATGTGACGCTCAATGTGCATCTGGATACGTCAACGGCGACCGTCGGCGACACCTCGGGCGTACCGCCTGCCGATGTGCAAATCGCAATAACCATTATCCCGGTGAATGACCCGCCGACCATCACCGCGCCGTCGGGCAGCGTGTTGCTCGACAACAACGCACCTGGTGGCAACAGCGTGGGCGGTTTTGTGATTGGTGACCCGGATATCACCGACGCAGGCGGCATTGCGGCGGGTGAAAACGATATTGTTCAGGTCACGGTGCGAATCACCGACGCGAACGGCAACCCATTGTCGGTTTCGCAGTATCGCGACCAGCAAAACTCTGCCATCACAATTTCTTCGCTCAATACCACGACCGGTGTGTTTGTGCAGAACGCCAGCCAGGATGGTGTTAACCCACCATCCAACGGGCAAAACGCACCGTTGGTGATTACAGGAACCCTCGCGCAAATCAACGCTTACCTCGCGCAATTGCAGGTCAGTATGCGCGGTGTAATCCTTGATGATGCAGACCAGTATTTCCGCGTCGAAGTGATTGTTGACGACCGGGTGCGTAGTGCGAACGGTAACCTGATTGGCGGTGCCAACGGGGGTAATAACGTTGCCGCAAATGGTGTAGGAACCACACTTCCTCCAAACACGGTTATCAGCCCTTACGCGGCGATTCCTGGCGGGCTTGAGCAAAACGTCGCATCAACTTACCGCGTCGTATTCCAGAGTAGTATCAACGACCCGGCGCAAATCACACTGGGAGGCAACCCGGCGCTGACGACTAATGAAAACAGCGCCACCGTCACGCTACCGCCGATTACCATCAGTGATTCGGATGCGGGCAGCGAGACCATGACGGTGACCGTGAAATTGCCCAATGGCTTTGTTTTTGTTACACCAACCGGCAGCGGCGGCACTGTTACGGGTGCTGGTACCGATACACTGACCTTTACCGGCTCTTATGCCCAGGTAAATACGTACCTGGCGGGTCTGAGAGTTACGCTGCCCGATGCACCAGGCAGTGCAAACCGCTCTGACTGGAACGGGAATTTCGGCGTGACCGTCACGGTCAACGATGGCGGCAACTCCGGCTCGCGCCCTGACACGCTACCCGGCAGCGCGACCAACCCGCAACAAGACCCAGGACAAGTTTCTTACGAGGATGGTGTGGGCGGCACTTCATCGGCGCTCATTACCACGCGCGTATTCACCTTTACGGTCAATCCGGTTAACGACGCACCAGTGGTTGTCGGTACCCCATCGGTAACCATCCCGACTCTTGAAGAGGATACGCTCAGCGGTTCAGTTGGGGGCAAAACTGTAGGTTCACTGTTTACAGGTTTCTTTAATGACTCTCGTGACACCATTGATAACAGCGCGAATGGTGGAAATGGTGGCAGTAGCGCCGATTCGTTTTATGGCGTAGCCATCACTAACCACACCACCAATGCCGCACAAGGCGAATGGCAATATTCTCTTGATGGCACTACCTGGCTGGCGGTTGGTAACCGCAGTGACGCGAACGCGCTGGTACTCACGGCCAACTCATCGCTGCGCTTTGTCCCAGCTCCAGACTATTTTGGTACTCCGTCAACGCTTGGCGTGCGCCTGGTCGAAACCAACAATAATGGCGATGTTTCCACTACGCCTGCGGTTCCGGCCAATGGTGCGGTGACCAATATCAGCGGCGCTGGTGGGCACGGCGGTACGTCAATTTACAGTGAAGCCCTCGTCACGCTTAGCACTATGGTCAGCAACATTAATGACCGACCAACGCTTGGCGATAAAACAGTTTCCATCGCTGAAGATACCAACGGTGCGCAAACCATCGGGAATATATTCCAGTCGGTTTATGGTGATGCCACCGATAACCAGACTGCAATTGCAGGCGGCGGCAACGCCAGCGGCCCACTGGGTTATATCGCGATTTATGGCGACACCACTGACCCAACTAAGGGCCACTGGGAATACTTCAATGGCACAACGTGGGCTGCAATCCCATCTGATGTCACTGCAAACAATGCATTTGTACTGGCAAGCGACACGCAGATGCGATTTGTACCCCTGGCAGATTACAACGGGCCTGTGACCGGGGGCTTGCAGTTACGCGCCTCAGATACCACTGACACAGCATTAGCGGGTGTGACTAACGGGCGGGTGAATTTCTTCGACTTCGCCAAAGACAACGACCCAACTTCGCACTGGTCGAATACCGCCACGCTTTCGGTCAACATCACGGCGGTAGCTGATGCTCGTGATGACACCTTCTCCACCCACTCCAACGTGCCGTTGGTGATGCCGGGAAGCGATCTGCTGCTAAACGATACATTCGGTAATACGGATAAAGTCGTTACGCAAGTCACTCAGCCGACAAACGGCACCCTGTCGTATATTAATGGCGTACTGACCTACACGCCGAACACTGGTTTTGTGGGAACCGACAGTTATACCTATACCGTCGTAAGTGGTGGTGTGGAGGAAACCGCGAAGGTGACTATTAACGTCACCAACCTGGCGCCAGTTGTGGGCAACGAAATCCAGACCATTGATGAAGACACCCCTGCTACAGGCAACGTCTTAACCAACGACCGCGATCCCGATGGCGACGCGCTCACGGTGAAAACCTTCACTATTGATGGGATAACGTACGATGCGGGTGACACCGCAACACTTGCTAATAACCATGGCACGCTGACCATGAATGCCGACGGAACTTACACCTACAAGCCTGGCGGAGACTGGCATGGTGATATCGTCGTAAGCTATGTGGTTACCGATGGTAATAGCAATGGCAATACCACCGGGCAGTTGGGTGTGCATGTGGCCTCGGTTGATGACGCCCGCGATAATATCGAAATCGAACATACCGGTACCGTTATCACCACCGATGTGATGGCAAACGACACGTTCGTCAACCCGGACAAAACCGTCACAAGCTTTACCCAGCCTGAAAACGGTGTGGTGACTTTGGGGGAAGACAATAAGCTGATTTACACCCCGAACCCCGGTTTTATTGGTAGTGACAAATACACCTACACCGTGACCAGCGGCGGCATAGAAGAAGTTGCAAACGTGTTTATCTTTATGACTAACACGCCGCCAACCGCCAGCAACCAGTTTGCTGTGACAGACGAAGATACACCGGTTAGCGGAGATGTCTTGCGTTTGATTATTGACCCGGACGGTGACCCGCTGCATGTCGTCGACTTCCAGATTGAAGGCTCGCCTACGAACCATCCGGCAGGTGCAACAGTGACGATTGACGGCAGTGGGACTTTCGTTCTCAATGCCAACGGCAGCTATACCTTTACGCCTGTTAAAGACTGGAACGGTATCATCCCGACCATCACGTTTAACGTTTCCGATAACACCGGTGGCTCACCAACACAAAGCTCGCTGGATATCACCGTTCGGCCAATCGATGATATCGCCAACGATTCTGTCTCCACCCATGCGGGCAAACCGATAACCATCGATCCGTTTATCAATGACAATTTTAGCAACTCTGACAAAAAGATAACCGGCGTTACCGCACCTGCACACGGCACGGTAACCATCAGCCCAGACGGCAAAACAGTGATCTACACGCCGAACGCCGGTTATGTCGGTAACGATGTATTTGATTACACCGTGACCAGTGGCGGCATTGAAGAAACCGCCACGATTACCGTCACCATGAATAATTTCGTGCCTACATTACGCAGCACGGCAGGCAGCACACTCGAAGACACACAGCTGGATGGCAATCTGCTCACCACGGCAAGAGATGCCGACGTAGGTGACACTATTACGGTTACCGATTTCACTATTGACGGCACGACGTATACGGTAGGAATCCCGGCAGTTCCGGTAGTGATTGCAGGGAAAGGGACGCTGACCATCAACAGCAACGGCGCTTACAGCTTTGAACCGGTGGCGGACTGGAATGGCATCGTGCCGCCCATTTCCTTCACCATCAGCGATGGCAACAATGGAGGCCAGGCGACCAGTACTCTGGTGATTCAAGTGCGGTCAGTGGTGGATATTGCCCCAGATACCGCGACGACTCACGCGGATAACTTTGTCGCCATTAACGTGCTGGGTAACGACACCTTCAGCAACGATACGCAAATCGTCACCGCTATTCGCGACAACACCACGCTTGGGCAAGTGTTTGTGCTGTCTGATAACACGATTCGCTACTCCCCACCGCCAGGATTTGTGGGCAGAGATACATTTACGTATACCGTTACCAGCGGCGGCATTACCGAAACCAGCACCGTAACGGTCATCGTCACCAACGCCGCACCAGTCACCACTGATATGAACCTGTCTATGGATGAAGATGGCGCGCAGATTAGCGGCAGGCTGACGGTTTCCGACCCGGACTCCGACGTGGTGCGCGTGACCTCGTTCCAGGTAGATGGCATGAACGGTGTGTTCGCAATTAACCGATTCGGAACTGGCACCGCCGTGATTCCGGGTGTCGGCACCTTTACGCTCTCTTATGATCGCAGTTATACCTTCACACCTATCGCTGACTGGAATGGCAACGTCCCGCAGATAACCTACGTAGTAACCGACGACAACGGCGACACCCAGGTTTCCGGCAAGGTGAATATTATCGTGAACCCTGTCGTGGATATCGCTGATGACAACATCTCGCTTCAGGCGGGAACGTCTTCTTCGGACAATCTGCTCACTAACGACAGTTTCGAGAATAGCGATAAAGTTATTACTGAGGTCACTCAGGGAACCCACGGCACCGTCACCATCGGCAGCAATGGCATTGTGACCTACACGCCACAGCCTGATTATGTCGGAACAGATTCCTACACCTACACCGTCACCAGCGGCGGCAGAACGGAGATCGCTACCGTAAACGTGACGGTAACGAACACCGTGCCAGTAGCGGCACCCGACGCGCAGACCAATGTGGAAGACACTACGCTTGTCGGGAACGTGTTAAGTAACGATACCGACAGTAACGCCACCGACACGCTTAGCGTCACAAGCTTTACCTTACCGGGTGAAACGGTGCCGCATCTGGCTGGCGAAACCGTCACCATTACCGGAATCGGCACGCTTACACTCAATGCTGACGGCAGCTATAAATTTGTACCGGTGGCTGACTGGAACGGGGCAGTACCCGTGGTGACCTACAACATCAGCGACGGTCATATCGGCGGCACCGCCAGCAGCACGCTGACCCTTGTGTTGACCGAAGTCGCGGACATTGTTGACGATTCAAGCTCCACCCATGCTGGCGTGCCCGTCACCATCGACGTTCTGGCTAACGATAATTTCGAAAATGGCGGCAAACAGATTACGGCCACCAGCAACGGCGCATTTGGCACCACCACCATCGTTAACGGCAAGGTGGTTTACACCCCTGTGGCCGGTTATGTTGGCCGCGACAGCTTTACCTATACGGTGACAAGCGGTGGCATAAACGAAACAGCTACCGTAGTCGTGGATATGACCAACACGCCACCTGTGGCGAACCCGGACACCAGCACCACGCCTGAAGACAGCACCGCCTTCGGCAATGTGCTGGCCAACGACACCGATGCGGATGATGCAGATAAAAATGCCCTCACCGTGACCGGATTTACCGTCAACGGCACACTGTATACACCAGGCACTGCGCTCACTCTCACCGGGATGGGTGTATTGACCATGCAGGCCGATGGCCGCTGGAATTTCGTGCCGGTTGCAGACTGGAACGGCACCTTACCGGTGGTGACTTACCAAATCAGCGACGGCAATACTGGCGGGGTTTCCAGCGCCTTGTTAAGCATTACCATTACCCCAGTACAAGACGCCTTTAACGATAAAGTCTCCGTACACGGCAACAGCTCGGTGACTACCGATGTGTTCGCCAACGACACCTTCACCAACGGCGATAAAATTATCCAGACCGTGACTCAAGGCAGCCACGGTACGGTGACTATCGAAAACGGCAAAATCACCTACAAGCCAAACGTGGGTTATGTCGGAACAGACAGCTACACCTACACGGTGCTGAGCGGTGGAATTCAGGAAACCGCCACGGTCAGCGTCACCGTGGAAAACACCCTGCCGATTACACGGCCAGATGTTAATGTCACGCCGGAAGATAATGTCGTCACCGGTAATGTACTGCTGAACGATTCCGATCCTGACGGTGATCCGCTGACCATCACGCAATTCAATGTCGATGGGCAGACCGCTCCGGCAGGGTATCCGGTGATTATCGCAGGCGTGGGTGAGTTCACGTTGCGCGCCGATGGCAGCTACACGCTGACCCCGGTCGCAGACTGGAACGGCAGAGTGCCGACTATCACCTACACGGTTAACGATGCGCTGATCGGCGGGAACGCCACCAGCACGCTGAATATTATTGTTTCACCAGTGGTCGATATTAACGCCGATAGTGCCACCACCCATGCGGGCAACTCGGTAACGACCGATGTGCTGGCTAACGATAGCTTCAGCAATCCGGATGCCACTATCACCGCGGTCACCAACGGGACAAATGGCACTGCCACGTTGCAAAATGGCCAGATTATCTACACCCCACGCAGCGGTTTTGTCGGCACGGATACCTACACCTACACCGTGACTAGCGGCGGAGTCACAGAAACCTCAACCGTGACTGTTTTTGTCACCAACGACGCGCCAGTGGTTAACCCGGAAGGGGTTATCACTCCACAAGGTGAGCCTGTCTCTGGGAATGTGTTAACCAACGATCGCGACCCGAACGGCGACCCAATTTATCTTTCTGGTTTCCAGGTTGGCGGCAACAGTTACAGCGCGGGCGAAACGGCCGTGCTGGCGGGCGTTGGTAGCCTGACGGTTCTGCGAGATGGTAGCTATCGCTTTACTCCACTTGCCAGCTGGCGCGGCTTCGTGCCTCCGGTGACTTACACGGTGAGCGATGGCAACGAAGGCGGCGAAACCAATGGTAGGTTGCGCATTCTGGTTGCACCGTCGGTGGAAATTTCGGTGCATGAAGATGGCCTGACACCGCTTGATCCTGGTGCTCAGGAGGTTAACGGTACGCTAGATATTCTGTCGCTCGACAAGCTGCAAACGCTGACCTTCCAGGGGCGCGTCATCACCGCAGAACAGCTTTTGCGCCTGAACCCTCTGTCGCCAATTACTATCGAAACCGTGACGGGCACCATCAAGCTACTGGCTTACTACAGCAGTGCAGACGGTGTTGCGCGGCTCGATTACAACTTCACCTTGCGTGAAGCGGTGTCGCAACCGGGGCTTGTCAGTACACACAACGACTACGCAGTCCAGGTGAACGGCACCACCATCGGGCAACTACGCATTACCGTCTTCAACGACAACCCGAGCGCCACCGATGACAGCGCGGAAATCTTACAGGACCAGAACCAGAATTCGGCCAGCGGTAACCTGTTTAACGATGACCGCATAGGTGCAGATGGCGCGGCGAGCAATGGCCCTGTCACGGGCGTCGTGTCAGAAAACACCGGTAATGCAGGCACCATTGGCGGCTCAAGCGGCGGCCAATACGGCACGCTCACCCTCGATAGCCAGGGCAACTGGCGCTATGAAGTGAACAGTAGCGACCCTCGTGTGGCGGCACTTGAAGCGAACGCAACACTCACTGAGGTGTTTGTTTACACCATCACCGACAGCGATGGCGGTGTCAGCGAAGCACGTCTCACCATTTTGATTCACGGCGTCACGGCGATGCCAAACGTCGACGAGCGTAATGGCGACCAGATTTTTGGCCGTGAGGAAGAAGAAACACTGCCCGCCTACAGCCAAAGTTACGAACCGGGCTTGTTTATTCTGCCGCTCGTCTATGATTTACAAAGTGATGCAGTTGGTCTGCAAACCCGACTTAACAGCCAGTTTGCGGCCTATGGTTATGGGATAGAGCATGCGAATGCGCCAGTTATGCAGCAGGCAGTTCTGTTCTCCCGCTGGTACAGCGACACGCGTGAGCAGCGCACTTTACCTGGCTTAGAAAATAACGCCCTTGGGCAAAATTCGCTTGGGAACTCATTTGGCCCGTTTGGTATTGGACAAGCCGATGAGCGTAGCTCATTTGCTCAAACGTCGGTCACGCAGGAAGCGACGCAGGTTGAACAACCGACCGTTATCGCATCGGGAGCACAACCTTTATCCATGCAGCTTGCTGCCCTGGAAAAACAAACTTTGGCGTCTGGAAAGCACATTACAGTCCCGACAATCACTCGCCGGTAAAGGCTAAAGCAACTGTTTAAGATGGAAATAACAACAATGAACGCATACGTGGTGGCTGAAGTGAAAAAACGTGGCGTGCCGTTAATCAAACCTGTTGCTGGGTTGATTGCGGTACTGATTTTGGCTGGCTGTGGCACCATTAAACCGGAACCGTTAACTCAGGATGAGATAACCGCGCGAGTGAATCGTGACCGGGCAGAAATGTACCGTGGGCAAGAATCCCTAAGCGGCCCGATGACGTTGTCCGATGCCATGGCGAGAGCGTTGAAATATAACCTCGACTACCGTCTGAAAATGATGGAAACGGCGTTGTCGCGCAGTTTGTTGGATGTCTCGCAACAAGACATGCTGCCAAAGCTGATGGCAGATGCGGGCTATCGCTGGCGTGATAACGATTCAGGCGGTACCAGTATCGGTATCGATGACGGGCTCGTCAGCTTGCGCCCTTCTACATCAGAAGAGCGCGAACATTATCTTTCCAGCGCGACATTCTCCTGGGATCTTCTCGACTTCGGTATGAGTTATTACCGTGCCAAACAACAGGCCGATGAAGTCAATATTGCGGAAGAACGCCGCCGTAAAGTGCTGCAAAACATTGTCCAGGAAGTACGTGATGCCTACTGGCGTGCATTAGGCGCACAACGTTTGCTCGACGAAACCCAACCGCTGGCCGAGCAAATTGCCCAGGCGCTGGATAAAACCCGTGAAGCAGAACAGGCTGGTATCTTGCCGCCAATTGAAGGGCTGGAATATCAGCGCGCCCTGCTCGATGCCATGACCTTGCTGAACCAAAAACGCCAGCAAATGGAATTGGCAAAAAGCGAGCTGACCGCGCTTATCAACCTGCCGCCGGGAACACCGCTAGTGTTGCAAGACACACCAACACCGCTGGCACCGCCTCCGACCAACATCGATAAGCTTGAGCAAATGGCACTGGAGCGTCGCCCGGAACTGCGTGAGGAAGATTACAAAACCCGTATCGACAGCTATGAAACCAAGCGCCAAATCGCCTCGTTATTCCCGAGCCTGAATCTGTTCGCTGGGTTGAATTACGACTCCAACCAATATCTCTACAACAACAACTGGATTGAAGGCGGCGTCGGTGTCTCGATGAACCTGTTTAAGCTGCTGAGTATTCCGGCAATCAGTACCGCCAACGATGCTCGCGCACAAACCGATGATGCACGCCGTATGGCGCTGAGCATGGCGGTTCTGACGCAAGTTCGTGTCGCTACCGAACGCTACAAGCTCGCCTCTTATGACTTCCAGATTGCCGAACAATCGGCGCAAGTCGACCAGCGTCTGGCGAGTATTTCTCGCGCAGGTTCTGATAACTCACTGACCAGTGACCTGGAAACATTGCGTACTCAGGCACGCTCGATTGTTTCACGCTTCCAGGAAGCTTCATCGTATGCCGAAGCACAGGCCGCCTATGGCCGAGTGCTGAACTCTGTGGGTATCGATTTACTGCCAGATCAGGTTAATCAAACCGATGTTGCCAGCTTATCGCGACAAATTGCCACCAGCTTGCGCCAACAAGAGAGCAGCGTATTTGCTCGTACTGCCGGTATTGTCGTGGAAAAACACCCGATATCTGTGCAGATCACGCGCCTGCCATCTGGCGTTTCACGCTCCACCGTTTCGCAATCAGTTGGCCGGGTGATTGAAGCCAACCACCTGTCTCTTGAGCCGTCACCGAAAAGCCTCACGCTACAAATGGGCTTCAACATTGGTGCGAGCAACGGCACACGTAAAGGTGTGTGGACTATGCGGGTGCTGGATGCCGACGGTTCTGAAGTGCTGACTCGCCAGTACACAAGCTATCTGCCAAACGAAACCAGTACGCGTTCCATCAGCGCGCTTGCCGAAGCAGCTACATTATCTATTACTACTGATTTACAAAGACTTGCAGGGGCAACCCCTGTTCTGACTGCGACGCCATGAGGCTGTGTATGAATAACAATAAAAAGAGCACATCTGCTCTACTACTCTCGCTAGCCTGTTTTTCTGTGCCAGCCTTTGCCGCCAATCCTGTTTTTGCGGCTCCTGCTGAGGTAAAAACACCTGCCGCGCAAGGCAGTACCACGGTGCGCTTCCTGGTACTCGCCAACCGCGAAAGCCCACTTTCAAGCGTGGTGCCTGGGCGAATGGCGAAAATCAATGTGCAACTGGGCGACCCCGTTACCCAGGGCAAAGTGCTGGCGAGCATGGATTGTAGCGATTTAGTGGCGCGTAAAAACGCCGCCGAAGCGGAGTTTCACGCCGCTCAACTGCGCTATGAAGCCAAAGCAAAACTGCAGGGATTACAATCAGCTGCTGCACTTGAAGTGGGTTTAGCCGCCTCTGAAGTCAACCGTACCAAAGGTCAGGTCGGCATTTTTGACGCCCAACTGGCGCAGTGTCGCTTTGTGGCACCGTTCAATGGTCGTGTAGCCAAAATCTACGTCAAAGAAGGCCAGGGGATTGGTGCTGGTGCGCCTGTGATTGACCTGGTCGGCAGCGGCACGTTGCGCGCGCGTTTAAACGTGCCTTCAAACTGGGTCGCATGGTTGAAAATTGGTTCGCAGCTTAATGCCTCCGTGGGTGAAACCGGCAAGCAATACCCGCTCACCGTGACGAATATCAGCGGCAAAGTCGATGCGGTTAGCCAGACTATCGAAATTGAAACTCGCTTCCCGGAAAAAACCGATGACGTGTTGCCAGGTATGAGCGGGCAAGCCGTTGCTATCTGCCCACCTGATGAAAACCGTTGCCTGAAAAGCGGAGCTGCAAATTCGTGATGTCCAGTACAGCCTTCTACCAGCTAGCAGCCCGGGTAGAAGCGATAAGCAACTCCGCCGAGTTAGGCTTCGCTATATGTAACGAAACACGCCAACTGGTGGATTACCGCCAGGCGGCGCTGTTGTCTCTCACCTCATCCAACCGCGCAAAACTGGTCGCTCATTCAGGGCTTAGTGATACCGACAATAATACCCCGTATGCCTTATGGCTTTCTGACGTAGCAAAAGAGATTGCGCCGCATTGCCGGGCACTACCGCCAGAAGCTCGCGTGCTGGCACTTTCACCCGCGCAACTCAGCGAAACCCTCGCCCCGCAGTGGGATGAATGGTTGCCCGCTAATGTCTGGGTGTTGCCATTAACCGGTGCCGACGGAGAGATTCACGCGCTATGGTTTTTGGGCCGTGACGACCCGTGGCCAACAACGCTCGCACCAACATCCCCGGAGTTTACCCTGCTGCAACTCAGCGGGTTGTACGGTTATGCATGGTGGGCTTTAACGGCACAACCATCGCGTTTCAGGCAATTCTGGCAGCGCAATACCGGGCGTCGTCTCGGTTATATCGTGCTGGCGGTGTTACTGGTGCTATGTATTCCGGTGCGTGAATACACACTGGTGCCTGCCGAAATTATCTCGCTACACAGTGAAGTAATTGCCGCCCCTGATTCCGGTGTGATTAAACGCATGGTCGTGCTACCAAACAGCGAGGTGGTGAAAGGCCAGGTGCTGGCAACGCTCGATGACACCACGTTGCATAACCGCCTGGCGGTGGCACAGGCAGAGTTGGAAACCACTGAAACCACGCTACATCAGGCTTCACAACAGGCGATTGAAGACCAACAGGCCAAGTCAGAACTGGCAATGGCCGAAGGCAAATGGCGCGAGAAAAAAGTTGAAGTTGAATCGATAACCCGCGACCTCGAAAAGCTGACCATTCGTGCTCCTGATAACGGCGTATTTGTCTATTCTGACCCGGACGACTGGGCTGGTCGCCCGGTGCAAACCGGTGAGCGAATTGGCTTGCTGGCAGACCCAGATAATCTCGGCGTTCGCGCCTGGGCCCCGGTAAGTGAGTCCACTAACCTTAAGCATGGCGCACCGATGAAAATCTTTTTGAAAGTCGCCCCTCTTGATTCACTGGACGCAAAACTGGGATACGCGGGTTATCAAACGGTGGAAGCACCAAACGGTGTTGCCAGTTATATGCTGCGCGGCACGCTGGAAGGTAAACCTGCTGTTGCGCGTATTGGCTTGCAGGGAACGGCACGCGTAACGGGTGATTGGGCAATGCTCGGTTACTTGTTACTACGTCGCCCTATTGCCACGTTACGTGCCGGGAGCGGATGGTGATACCCGGTGCTGCAACGGCCCCAGCCTGGCCTGCACTACGTGATGAACTGCGACTTAACAGCGCTGGTACCAACCGCGACGGTTCTCCGGCGTGGCATCTGGCTGATCCCGTGCGTAACCTGTTTTTTCGCCTTGGCTGGCTAGAAATCGAAATCCTCAAGCGCTGGCAACTGGCGGATGCCGGGAAAATAGCGCAGGCGATTAATCAGCAAACTACGCTGAATGTCGATGAAGAAGATATCAAAGCTTTTGTGCTGTTTTTACAACAACAACAGTTGCTACGTAGCGCCCGCTATCGCCCGGCATCCTCTGCCTGGAAGTGGTTGTTACATAGCTATTTGTTTATCCGCATTCCGCTGGTTCACCCGGAAAAAGCCCTGCGTAAAGCACTGCCGTGGTTAAAGCCGCTGTTTAGCAAAACCTTCCTGTGGTTAACGCTGTTTGTCGCGATTACCGGCATTGTGCTCGCCGCTCGCCAGTGGGACACCGTGGTTGCGACCTTGCATAACTCGGTGAACTGGCATGGCGCGGTGGCCTTCGCTATCGCTCTGGTGTTTTCCAAATGCTGGCATGAAATGGGCCACGCACTCACCGCCACTAAGCACGGTGTGCGGGTTGGCCACATGGGGGTTGCGCTGCTGGTGATGTTGCCTATGGCCTACACCGACACCGGTGAAAGCTGGAAGCTCATCCGTTCGCGCGACCGTTTAAAAATTGCCGTCGCCGGAATTGCCTCAGAATTAATTCTGGCTGCATGGGCCACTTTGCTGTGGTCATTTGCACCTGAAGGCAGCGTCAAAAACGCGTTATTTTTCCTCGCGACCACCGCCTGGATTATGACTGTCGTGGTTAACGCCAGCCCGTTTATGCGTTTTGACGGTTATTACATTCTGAGCGACATGCTCGATTTTCCAGGGCTGCATGAACGCGCTGGAAACTGGGCAAAGCGTGCGATGCGCTGGCATCTATTTGGTATCAACGATCCCAAACCCGACAACGTCACCCCGGCCTTTGCCCGCTTTCTGACGGTATTTGCCTTCGCCACCTGGATTTATCGCCTGCTGCTGTTTATCGGTATTGCGGTCGTTATCTATCACGCCTTTTTTAAGGCGTTGGGTGTGATTCTGTTTTTGATAGAGATTGTGACTTTTGTGGTGCAACCGATGATCCGAGAAATCAAACACTGTTGGGCGCGGCGTGCTGAAAGCCAGCCTTTCCAGCGCCGAAGATTGCTGCTGATTGCTATCGCCGCGCTGCTGGTTATTTTTGTGCCGTGGTCGAATAAAGTGAATCTGCCTGGGGTGATTGAAGCCGGTTTTGTACAGCCGATTTATACGCCGTACGGTGCACGCCTCGAGAAGATTCTTGTCACCGATGGGCAGGAAGTGAAAGCCGGGCAACCGCTGTTCGAGCTAATTGCACCACTGCCAGAAACCTCGCAGCGAAAAGCTGAGGAGATGCGCCGTGCATGGGAGTTCAGCGCGCGCGGTGCGTTAGGGCTTGATAAAGATGGCCCGGCAAAACAGGTTCTGGCAGAGCAAATGGCGCGCCAGTACTCGCTCCAGCAAAGTGCTGGCAATAATGAATTGCTGCGTCTGAGACTGGTTGCAGCCTCCAGTGGCCGTATTGAAGATAGCGATATTTCGCTGCAACCCGGTAGCTGGATTTCCCCAGCCACACACATTGCCACGCTGGTGAATGCCGATCGCTGGCGGGTCAAAGCGCTGGTAGGTGAAGAAGATTTGGGGCGCTTACGCGTAGGGGCTCAGGCAAAAATTTATCAAAATGATGAGTGGCAGCCGCTTATCGGGCGCGTGGTTTCTATCGACCACAATGCCGTCACTCGTCTGCCATCTTTGTTGCTGGCTAAAGATCACGGCGGCCCGGTGCAATTAAACCCAACCGCGCAGGCAAAAGATTTGCGTCCACAGGGCGTTTGGTATCGCGTATCCATTGAAGGTGACGGGAAAGCGGCGGCGGCGGTTAACCGGGAAAATCTCGCGGATATTTCTGTTGAGAGTAAACGCCAGAGTCTCGCGCATCGCTGGTTTAATAGCGTGTCATTGATGCTGATTCAGCAGACGGGCATGGGGAAAGATGGGTAAAGTCTGGTGGGATAGGCTTCAAAGTCAGCCCCTCTTTGCAGAGGGGCTAAGTCCTTGCTACAGGATGATCAATGAGGTGCATATCAATTGATGAGGCGGCTAAGTTGCATTCCTAAACCCACCCACTTCCTCCTGGGATACTGGAAGGGGTCTTTCTATTAATGTCTGTTTCAGGACCCGGAGTCAATTGTTTGACGATGACCTTTTCATTGATTTGCAAACCTGACACAAAATTTTATTGATGCCGTGCTCGCCGTAAAGCCTGGGCCAGTTTTTGCTGATTAAACGGTTTACGCAGCAGTTCGACTTGCGGCAATTGCTGCCCGCTGCGGCGTAAATCCTGTCCACTGATTAATAGGCATGTGACGTGTGGATAATGTTGCTGGGCATGCTGTACCACATCAGCGCCACTCATTGGCCCTGGTAGCATTAAATCACTGATTAAAATCTGAATATCTGGCACATCTTTCAGCAATTGTATTGCCTGCTGGCTATCACTGGTTTCTAACGTCAAATACCCCAGCTGATGCAACTGCTCGCACAACGTCTGGCGCACATCGTGTTCATCTTCCAGCACCAGAACCAATTGGTCTTCATCAGAGTTCACTGCCAGCGGTTCGGGTAACGTTTCACTCACCGCCTGCGCTGGTGCGCGCGGCAATTGTAAACGCACCAACGTTCCCTGCCCCGGCGCACTTTCAATTTGCACACGCCCGCCGGACTGGCGCACAAAACCATACACCATTGATAAACCCAACCCACTGCCGCTACCCGTCTGCTTGGTGGTGAAGAACGGTTCAAATACTTGAGCTTTTACTTCTGCCGACATGCCATGTCCGCTGTCGATAACTTCCAGTGCCACCATATCCTGCTTACGCCCGCTCGAGCGCACCACGCGCTGGTTCCAGGTGCGGATTTTGATAGTGCCGCTTTGCCCTTCCATCGCGTCACGAGCATTCATCACCAGGTTAATAATCGCGTTCTCCAGCTGGTTAACGTCAATCCATGCGGGCCACGCCGGGTGCTGCGCTTCTATTTCAAGAGTGAGTGCCGCGGGCAAAGAATGGCGAATCAGCGGGTCGAGGTTTTCCAGCAGGTTTTTCATCGACACCGCATGCGGGTGCAGCGATTGTTTACGGGAAAACGCCAGTAAACGTTGAGTCAGTTGCGCCCCACGTTCGGCGGCTTTTAAGGCACGTTGAATACGTATGGCATCCGGGGAGTCTGAAGATGTCAGCTCAAGGCTGCCAATAATCACCGCCAGCAGATTATTAAAATCATGTGCCAGGCCGCCGGTTAACTGCCCCACCGCTTTCATTTTTTGGCTGTGAACCAGCGCCTCTTCCAGTGCTTTACGCTCACTACGTTCAAGCACCACGTTCACCATGCCGCGCCCAGGCACCGGGCTAAAACGCAGCTCGATGGTGCGGTTATCCGCAAGCCGCAGCTCCTGCGGTTTGGGTAGTGGGCGTAAAAGGTTTTCAAGGATATGTTCCTGAAGCGGTGTGACCTGTTTGAGCAGACTCATATAATGCTGCCCACGTTGCAGGCGTTCCGGTGCCAACCCCAGCAACAACGGGTATTGCGGGTTCCACACCACCAGAATTCCGTCGTTATCAAACAATGCAAAACCATCGCGCATCGCGTGGAAGGTGGTTTCCAGTTGAGTACTTTTTTCTTTCAGTAATTTCGATGTGTGTTCCAGCGATGCGGTGTTTCTCGCAAAAACGTTAAACGCTCGCGCCAGTTCGCCCAGCTCATCGCGCCGCTGTAAGGCTGGCACGCTAACATCGCGCTCGCCCCGCGCCAGGCGCGTCATCGCATGGGAGATTGCCGTCAAATTCGAGCCAAGATTGCGGTAAATATACCAACCCGCAAATCCGGTAATCACTATCGCCAGCAAGGCAAACAGGCCGATAAAGGCAATCATCGATTGCAGCTCTTTATGGCTTTGATCGGTGCGACTAAGGGACTCTTGCGCCACTTTTTGCACGTACTGGTTAATGTCCTGGTTCAAAAAAGCCACCAGCGCTTTGATGTGGTACATGTACCAGGAAATACCTAAATCGCTGTTTTCAAGCTGTTCGGAAAGTGGTAGCAACTGCTGCAAATGGGTGGTGAACTCCTGCAATATCCCATCAATTAATGGTGAATCATCATGCGTAGGAAGCTGCGCCATCACTTCAGTAAGCTGTACAACGGTGGCTTTCGGGGAAGGCGTCTGGATAGCAATCAGAATCAGCCTGTCCATTTCGGTTAACAGCCGCGCTTCCGGAGTCGCCCGCCCGTCACGAGCATTAATATCCTGAATATGATGCAAGTAACTTTGGTTTTGATACAACGCACTAAGCAGCGCGTTGCGCTCCAGATGGCGGCGATGACCCAACTCCAACATCCGTGTGACGCTGCTTTCCAGTTCATTGCTGCGCTCGGTAATGCGCTTCACCAATTCCTGTTCCCGGCTGGCGAGTGGTGCATGCGCCAGGTGGTTAAGCGAGTTCTGGAGTGCCTGCTGTGTTTGCTGCAAACGCTGCGCTTCGCTCTGATATTCCAGCGCGCCAACCACCTGCGTGAGGCGCACCGCTGCTGTCGCCACATTCGCGGTATCCCGCGCCAACTCCATGCTGCCGGACATATCACTTAGCGTTTGCCCCTGCACCTGCTCCTGCAAACGGCTGGCATGATTAAAGCCGAGAATTGCCACGCCGCACACCATCAACGTCACCGCCACCACCAGCAGGTTAAAGGAGAGCAGGCGGCCACGGGCGCTGGTGAGAAAGGGCGTGCGGGGTGCAGGCATGGCTTGGCTCCATTCAGGTTTGTTTCAATGAGTTAAGCAGTCATATGAATTCTTCACCAACATGACAAATATGAATGGGTTCTGACATCTTCCATTTACCTGCGCGTGATTGACTGGCAGCAATCGAAACCTTACCTGCAGGAGTCGCGCCATGAGTAGCGTTCCCATTCTGGAGATGCGCAATATTGCCAAGTCATTCGGCAAGTTTTATGCGTTGAAAGGTGTCGACTTAACCGTGTTTCCTGGCGAAATACACGCCTTGATGGGGGAAAACGGCGCGGGAAAAAGCACGCTGATGAAAATCCTCGCTGGTGCCTATATCGCCACCAGCGGCGAGATTTTAATTAACGGTGAACCGTACAGCATCAAGGGGCCAAAAGACGCACTCAACGCGGGCATCACGCTGATTTACCAGGAGATGCAACTGGCCCCGAATCTGACCGTTGCCGAAAATATTTTCCTTGGCAGCGAGTTGTCTCGCGGTGGTCTGGTCAAGCGCAAAGAGATGGTGATGCAGGCTCAGACGGTTATTGACCGCCTCGGCGCGCAGTTTAAGGCCAGCGATTTGGTTTCGCGCCTGACCATCGCCGAGCAGCAGCAGGTAGAAATCGCTCGTGCGCTACACCGCAACAGCCGCATTTTAGTGATGGATGAACCCACTGCAGCGCTCTCTTCACGTGAAACTCACCGCCTGTTCGAGCTGATTATGCGGCTACGCGATGAGGGCATGGCGATTATCTATATCAGTCACCGCATGGCGGAAGTGTATGAGCTTTCTGACCGCGTGAGCGTGCTGCGCGACGGGCAATACGTCGGCAGCCTGACGCGTGAACATCTTAACGCCAACGAGCTGGTACGCATGATGGTTGGCCGCCCGCTAAGCGATCTATTCAATAAAGAGCGCGACATTCCACAGGGTGCCGTGCGCCTGAACGTTCATCATCTGACGGACGGCGCAAAAGTGCAGCCAGTCAGCCTGCAGGTGAAATCCGGCGAGATAGTCGGCCTTGCGGGGCTAGTCGGTGCCGGGCGCTCTGAACTCGCACAGCTGATTTTTGGCGTGCGTAAATCCACCGGCGGCACGATTGAAATCGACGGCAAGTCCGTGAAGATTCACTCCCCTCGTGAAGCGATTAGCCACGGTATCGGTTTCCTGACCGAGAACCGCAAAGAGCAAGGCTTGTTCCTCGAACTGGCAGCGCAAGACAACATCACCATGGCAACACTTGAGCGCGACGCGCACTACGGCTGGCTGGATCGCAAAAAAGCCCAGACCATTTCTGACGACGCCATCAGCTTGCTCAATATCCGCGTGCCGCATGCACAAGTGCGCGCAGGGGGCTTGTCCGGCGGCAACCAGCAAAAACTTTTGATCTCACGCTGGGTGGCGATCGGGCCACGCATTTTGATCCTCGATGAGCCAACCCGTGGTGTGGATGTCGGCGCGAAAAGTGAGATCTACCGGATCATGAGCCAGATGGCAAAACAGGGCGTGGCGATCCTGATGATCTCCAGCGAATTGCCCGAAGTGGTCGGCATGAGCGACCGGGTGTATGTGATGCGCGAAGGCAGCATTGCCGGGGAGTTGCACGCCGCTGATATCACGCAAGAGAACATTATGACGCTGGCAACCGGCGTTGAAGATGCCCACAAAAAGGTGGTTCAACATGGCAACTAATCAACCTAAAGAAACGCCGTTGGCGCACACAACTCCCCGGCAAGTCGCCAAATCTGCCTCGCTGAAAAAAGCGCTGTTTGGTGATTTGATGCAAACCGTCGGGATTTTGCCGATATTGATCCTGATCGTCGCCGTTTTTGGGTTTATCACGCCTAACTTTTTTACTGAATCTAACCTGCTGAATATCGCCCGCCAGTCGTCGATCAACATCGTGCTCGCCGCCGGGATGACGTTCATTATTTTGACCGGTGGGATCGACCTTTCCGTGGGCTCGATTCTGGGCACCACGGCGGTGACCGCAATGGTGGTTTCGCTAATGCCGGGTTGGGAATCGCTGTCGATCCCTGCTGCGCTGATGATGGGCACCGGGTTGGGCTTGTTTAACGGCATGCTTGTCGCCTGGGCCGGGCTACCGCCGTTTATCGTCACGCTCGGCACTTATACCGCGCTGCGCGGAGCGGCCTATTTGTTGGCCGATGGCACCACGGTGATTAACTCCAATATCAATTTTGAATGGATAGGCAATTCGTATCTTGGCCCGATTCCGTGGCTGGTCGTGATAGCGCTGGCGGTGATTGTTGTCTGCTGGTTCATTCTGCGACGCACCACGCTCGGTGTTCATATCTACGCGGTCGGCGGCAATATGCAGGCCGCACGCCTGACAGGCATCAAAGTGTGGCTGGTGTTGCTGTTCGTGTATGGCATGAGCGGGCTGCTTTCCGGGCTTGGTGGCGTGATGAGTGCTTCGCGACTCTACAGCGCCAACGGCAACCTTGGGATGGGTTATGAGCTGGACGCCATCGCCGCGGTGATTCTCGGCGGCACCAGTTTTGTCGGCGGGATCGGCACGATTACCGGCACGCTGGTCGGCGCGTTAATAATCGCCACATTAAACAATGGCATGACGCTGATGGGCGTCTCGTATTTCTGGCAACTGGTGATCAAGGGTGCGGTGATCATCATTGCGGTGCTGATCGACAAATACCGTACCCGTCACCATCAAAGTGCATAACAACAAAACTCTACCCTATGTGAGGAAAACACCATGCGTTTAAAGCTACTAGCTGCTGCACTCATGATTGCCGCTGTTCCTTTTGTTCAGGCAAAAGAGCTGAAATCCATCGGGGTGACGGTGGGCGACCTCGCCAACCCATTCTTCGTACAGATTACCAAAGGTGCCGAGCTTGAAGCCCGTAAACTTGCCGGTGATAACGTGAAAGTGACGCTGGTTTCCAGCGGTTACGATCTCGGCCAGCAGGTGTCGCAAATCGATAACTTTATTGCCGCGAAAGTGGACATGATCATTCTGAACGCGGCGGACTCTAAAGGGATCGGCCCGGCAGTGAAACGTGCGAAAGATGCCGGGATCGTGGTAGTTGCGGTTGACGTGGCAGCGGAAGGTGCAGATGCAACGATCACCTCGAACAACACTCAGGCGGGTGAAATGGCCTGTAAGTACATTGCGGATCGCCTGAAAAACAAAGGCAATGTGGTGATCATCAACGGACCTCCAGTTTCTGCGGTGCAGAACCGTGTCGAAGGCTGCCAGACCGAATTTAAAAAGCATCCGGATATCAAGGTCCTTTCTTCTAACCAGAATGCCAAAGGCAGCCGCGAAGGTGGCCTTGAGGTGATGACGTCTTTGCTTGCTGCAAACCCGAAGATCGACGGCGTGTTTGCGATCAACGATCCGACAGCGATCGGTGCCGATCTGGCAGCAAAACAAGCCCAGCGTAACGAGTTCTTTATCGTTGGCGTGGATGGCAGCCCGGATGCCGAAGAAGCCCTGAAACGCGGCGGGAATACGCTGTTTGTGGCAACGCCTGCCCAAGACCCGCAGGTGATGGCGGCAAAAGCGGTGGAGATTGGCTACGACATTCTGCAAGGCAAACCTGCACCTAAAGAGCCGGTGCTGATCCCGGTAACCATGATCGATAAAAACAATATCGGCACGTATAAGGGTTGGACGGTGAAATAACCGATTTTCCAAACTCGTAGGTGAATAATCCTTCGGGTTATGGAATGCATATTTACCCTAAATAATTCGAGTTGCAGGTAGGCGGCAAGCGAGCTTATCCCCAGGAGCTTACATAAGTAAGTGACTGGGGTAAGTGAGCGTAGCCAACACCCCTGCAACTTGAAGTATGACGGGTAAAAGGAGGGAAAATGAAACGCTCCGAAGTAAACCAAATCCTCTCCCAGACACGCCATTTCTTTATGCAGCACGACGTTCATCTACCCCCTTTCGCCTCTTTTGAGCTGGCGAAATGGCAGCAGGTGGATAAACAAATCTGGCAGGAAGTATTTGATTTGAAACTCGGTTGGGATGTGACGGCCTTCGGCGGCAATGATTTTCTGGCTCAGGGGCTGACGCTATTCACGCTGCGTAATGGCTCGCCCGACGGCACACCGTATGCCAAATGCTATGCCGAAAAAATCATGCACGTCCGCGAAGGGCAGCTCACGCCGATGCATTTTCACTGGCGCAAACGCGAAGACATTATCAATCGCGGCGGCGGTAATTTAATTGTCGAGTTGTGGAATTCTGACCAGTTCGAACAGACCGAAGAGAGTGATGTCACGGTGAGCATTGATGGCTGCTGCCAGACACACGCGGCGGGCAGCCAACTGCGTCTCTCACCCGGCGAGAGCATTTGTCTGGTGCCCGGTATTTACCACAGTTTTTGGGGCGAGCCAGGGTATGGCGACGTGCTGGTTGGGGAAGTGTCGATGGTCAATGACGACGATCGCGACAACCGTTTCCTCAAACCGCTTGAGCGCTTTAATTCCATCGTTGAAGACGCACCTGCGCGGCAGTTGCTGTGCAACGAATATCGCCAGCACTTTTAATTTCCAACCCTATTTTCCAACACCAGGGGAAACTATTATGGCTTTGATATCACTCGCACATGGACTGGCTCATGCACGCGCCAATGGCTACGCATTAGGGGCTTTTAACGTTCTCGACAGCCACTTTCTGCGCGCCTTGTTTGCCGCGGCAAGGCAGGAAAACTCACCGTTTATCATCAATATTGCCGAAGTCCATTTTAAGTATGTCTCGCTGGATTCTCTGGTCGAAGCGGTCAAATTCGAAGCGGCTCGCCACGATATTCCGGTGGTGCTCAATCTCGATCACGGCCTGCACTTTGAAGCGGTAGTTCGCGCTTTACGCCTCGGTTTTAGCTCAGTCATGTTCGATGGTTCTACACTTGAATATGAAGAGAACATTCGCCAGACCCGCGAAGTGGTGAAGATGTGCCACGCTGTAGGTGTCTCGGTTGAAGCTGAATTGGGGGCCGTGGGCGGTGATGAAGGCGGCGCATTGTATGGCGAAGCCGATAGCAACAAGTTTACCGACCCGGCAGTGGCACGCGATTTTGTCGACAGCACCGGTATCGACACGCTGGCCGTCGCCATCGGTAACGCGCACGGAAAATACAAAGGCGAACCGAAACTCGATTTCGACCGCCTGGCCGCGATTCGTAGCCAAACGGGCATACCACTGGTGCTACATGGCGGTTCCGGCATTAGTGACGAAGATTTCAGAAAAGCGATCACGCTTGGTATCCACAAAATTAATTTCTATACCGGCATGTCACAGGCCGCGTTGGGTGCCATTGAGCAGCGCATGAATCAACGTCACGCCATTTATGACGAATTCGCCGAGTTATTGCTGGGCATTGAAGAGGCGATTACGGATGTCGTCGCACAACAGATGCGGATTTTTGGCAGTTCGGACAAGGCGTGAGCCTATCCCAGTAGGCGTAATTGTTGCAGATCGTTTGGGCTCGGACTGCGCGGAAAAACCGCAGCGTACACGTAGTACGTGAGGATTTTGAGCACAGCCCAGGACCAAACGAACAAATAAGATAGCCTAATGGGTTAGGCTCTTAAGGAAAGGTTATGACAGAGCGCAGCGGGATTATTGCCGCCGGAAATATGTTGGTCGACCATGTGCATCAAATTGTGCAGTGGCCACAGCGTGGTTGGCTTGCAGAAATCGTTCACAGTGAACGATCGACCGGCGGTGCGCCGTTAAACGTATTGCTGACTTTAGCCAAAATGCATGTCGGGCTGCCGCTTCAGGCAGTAGGCCTGGTGGGTGACGACCACGACGGCGATTACATTATGGCAATGTTGGATCAGTATCATGTCAATCGCCAGCATGTGCACCGTACTACTTTTGCGCCAACATCAATGTCTCAGGTGATGACTGACCCGAGCGGGCAGCGCACGTTTTTCCACTCGCCAGGTGCTAATCGCCTGCTCGACTTACCCGCCTTTGACCGTCTTGAGTCGTCATTCAAAATCTTCCATCTCGGTTATTTATTGCTGCTCGATAGCCTGGATATGGAGG
This sequence comes from Buttiauxella cochleicola, assembly GCF_021282405.1. Classification (NCBI taxonomy): domain Bacteria; kingdom Pseudomonadati; phylum Pseudomonadota; class Gammaproteobacteria; order Enterobacterales; family Enterobacteriaceae; genus Buttiauxella; species Buttiauxella cochleicola. The sequence goes on along the minus strand of NZ_JAJSOU010000009.1, from coordinate 92,777 downwards.
ATGCAGAATACGGCACGCGCAGCGCACGTTTGCTGGCGCAGATGGCGCAACAGGGATATGAAACCTCACTTGATTTAGTCTCCCGCCAGGGCGACCCTCGCTATCGTCCTATGGTGCTCCCTGCCCTGCGTTGGCTGGATTACCTGGTGATCAATGAACTCGAAGCCGGTGAATTTAGTGGGTTGGAAATCCGCCGTTCGAATGGCGATCCGCATATCGAAAATATCGCCCAGGCAGCGGCTTTGCTGCTGGATTCGGGCGTTCGGCAACGAGTGGTAATCCACTGTCCAGAAGGTGCCTGGGGCGTTGAACCAGGCATGGAAGGCGTGTGGGTGCCGTCATTCAGATTAACTCAAACGGAAATTATCGGCAGCGTCGGTGCGGGTGATGCTTTCTGTGCCGGAATATTATATGGCTGCCATGAAAAATGGTCGCTGGTCGATAGCCTGAAATTAGCTCACGCCTGCGCGCGTGCAAATTTATTATGTGCAAATGCAATTGATGGCGCTAAGCCCTTGGCAGAATTACAGAGTTTTATCAATGAATACAAAATATAAATCAAATAAATAAAATACATTCAACCAATTAATAATTAAGATTATACCTCAAATACAGTCAAGTACTCTCTATCACGGGTTGAATTGTTGACCGCTTAAATTATCCTCCATAGGATGGTTGGCTATGGATGAATTTCCGGGAAGAAAGTTATGAATATTTATTCTATTGGCTTATTTGGTTTATTACTATTTATCAGTTCTGCTCATGCTGGCATTCTTATCAACAGTACGCGGGTTATCTACCCGGCAGACTCTCCTGAAGTCACACTCGGCATGACAAATAATGCCACCACACCCCGTTTAATCCAGTCCTGGATTGATGACGGCGATTCCAATGCCTCCCCAGAAACGGTGTCAGTCCCTTTTGTGGTCACCCCCCCCATTTTTCGCATAAATCCCGGCCAGGGGCAGTCGCTGCGAATTGTCTTCACCGGCGGTAACGTCCCAAAAGATCGCGAATCGGTATTCTGGCTTAACATATTAGAAATACAGCCAAAACCAAATGTAAATAAAGACACGATAGACAGTTATTTGAAATTTTCCGTGCGCTCCCGCTTAAAGATTTTTTTCCGCCCGAAGGGGTTAACTGGCTCACCGGACGGAGCGCCCGCCACCCTGACCTGGCGTTTAATCCAGAATGGAAGCGGCTTTAACCTCGAATGTATAAACCCCTCTGCATATAACGTCTCCATCAGCAATGTCAGGTTCAAAAATGAAGCTGAAAATGCTGAGGTTAACAATAACGGTATGTGCCCGGCTAAAGGGAAAAAGCTTTTTCCTGTTAATAAACCTGTAGCGTCTGCGGCATCAAAAATAGTGTTTATCACAATTGACGATTTAGGTGGTTTTAAAACAAATGAAGCTGATTACCGGCGTTGATATTTCCTATGCCTGCGGTTTTTATTGAGATAATAAAAATGAATAAAAAGCAGTTAGCCACACTTATGATTTTTTTTGTGATGTTTTCATTAAGTTCATTGAGCTGGGCGGGTTGTAGTAGTTCAACTTCTAACTACACGATAACGAGCCCGAAACAAACCATCACCGTTGCACGCAATAAAGCGCTCGGCCCGATAGGTACCGTAATGTCTATCAGTAATGGGCCTGGCGTGGTCATAACATGTACAGGAGGAGCAACAAACACCTATCTGAAATTTGGTACGTTATTAGAGCCTTCAAATACTCCCGGGGTTTACAAAACGAATGTGCCCGGAATCGGCATCAAAGTATGGGATGATTTTCAAGGGACTCTCGTAGTAAGCAATGATCTTCAAAAATGGTACAACGTCTCTACTGGCAGCGGTTATGGTGGGACAGCCTGGCTTACTGGCATAAAAATGCAGTACTACATCATTGGCCCTGTTGAAACGGGTACGGTTTCATTTCCGAGTAATATTATCGTTGAAGCCTGGGCAAATACGACAGCGAGTGCTAGTACTGTCGGCGCGGCCCGATATAACATATTGAACTGGAGTGGAACTGCCGATGTTACAGCAGCCGCCTGTGAAACCCCGAATATCGATGTCAATCTTGGCACTATCGATAGAGGTATATTTATACGCAGCGCTACCAGTCCAACCAAGTCTTTTGATTTTAAAATTAATAACTGTGGGACCGGCATTGCTACAGTGAGTTACTTATTTAAGCCTGCACCAGGGGTGAATATAGTCGGTACCGGGAATAACCAATACCTTACTCTGGATAGCAGTTCCACAGCCAAAGGGCTTGGCATTCAAGTATTGTACGAAAATGGCAACAACGTGCCCTTTAACACTAAAACTGCTCTCACAGGCTATAGCACTAGCGGTGGTAGCTACACAATTCCTATGAAAGCGCGCTATATCCGCACACGCGACGTTGGAGATGTAGAAGTCGGTACTGCGAGCTCTACGGCAGAGTTTGAGATGTGGTATGAATAGCTTTATGGCGGCATCTTTCCCTATTATGCTTGAATTACTGGTTCTCAGTTCAGCGCAGGTGGGTGTTTTTATCCACAGTACTCGGCTGTTCTACCCGGTTGAGAACTCTGAGACCTCGCTCGGTGTGACAAATAATGCCACCACACCGCAGTAGCATCCACAGCATCAAAAATAGAATTTATCACAATTGACGATTTGGGTGGTTTTAAAACAAATGAAGCTGATTACCGCCGTTGATATTTAATATCCCTATTTTTTATTGAGATGATAAAAATGAATAAAAAGCAGTTAGCCACACTAATAATGTTTTGGGGACTGTCTTCATTAAGCTCAATAAGTTGGGCGGGTTGTAGTAGTTCAACTTCTAGCTACACGGTGACAAGCCCAAAACAAACCTTCAAGATGCCGCGAGATATAACAACACGAGGCCCAATAGGTTCCGTGATGTCTATTTCTGCAGGATCCTCAGTGCACGTGATCTGCACAGGAGGAGCAGCAAACACCTATCTGAAATTTGGCGCGCCACTAGAGCCTTCAGATATTCCTGACGTTTACAAAACGAATGTGCCCGGAATTGGTATCAAAGTATGGGATGATTTTAAGGGGACCGTCGTAGTAGGTAATGACCTTACGAAATGGTATTACCCTGGGTCTGATAATTATAATGGGAATGCATTTATTACTAATATAAAAATGCAGTACTATATCATTGGTCCCATTCAAACAGGCACGTATACAATACCTGTTACCGTTGAAGCCTGGATGAATACAACAGCAAGCACCGCTGGTGGCGCCAGATATAATGTATTGAACTGGAATGGATCTGCCGACATTACAGCATATGCCTGTGAAACGCCGAATTTCCCGGTCAATCTTGGCACTCACGATAGAGGTATATTTATAAAGAATGCTACCAGTCCAACCAAGTCTTTTGATTTCAAGATTAATAACTGCCCTAGCGGCATTACCAAAGTGAGTTACTTGTTTAAGCCTGCACCCGGTGTGAGCCTCGTCGGTACCGGGAATAACCAATACCTTACTCTGGACAGCAGTTCCACAGCTAAAGGTCTAGGTATTCAGGTAATGTACGACAATGGCAACAATGTAACCTTTAACACGAAAACTGCTCTCACAGGCTATAGCACTAGCGGTGGCAACTACACAATTCCGATGAAAGCGTGCTATATCCGCACACGCGACGTTGGAGATGTCGAAGTAGGTACAGCGAGCACCACCGTGGAGTTTGAGATGTGGTATGAATAGCCTTATAGCGGCATCTTTCCCTATTATGTTGCAGTAACAGTAACGAATAAGCGGTCTTTGCGTGGGGGGGATTTGCCTCTTACTCCGTTGTTGCTTACACCATGTGTATACAAATGTAATCACAACGAGGGCCGCATATATGGCAACTCTGAACATCCGCATCGATGACGATTTAAAAGCGCGTTCTGGTGCACAGCTTACCGGTGCAGGTCGCACCGCCCGCGAACGAATGCTCCCCACAGACAAATAACCTGCTATCGCGGGCTTTTTCATTGGAGCATGTAATAAGACGTTATGGTCAATGTCAGGCGTTCAGGAGCCGTAAACGATAAAAGCCCTGACTGTAGTAGTCAGGGCTTTTAAGGTACTGCTAACTTAGGATTTAACATTAAGATACTTAGTGGATTTTTACTGCTATTTGGTACTACTTTAAATGCACAAGTTCTTACAGATAATATCGGGTTTCGATCATTCCCCCCTACGTTATCGGTTTAAAACAAGATCAAGGAAAACTTATTTGACCTCGTACATTCCCCATTTCGCGATATATACTTTTGATGCGTGGCTTTACGTCTTTCGCGATATTTAAACCATTGCAGTTCAATGCTTTCGCGAACCCATAACACATGAAAAACAAAGCCTTACATCATCGCGATTTTTACTTACACTTCATGTTTCATTGACGTATTTAATACTTTTAAACCTAACGGCAATATATCTATCACACCGCCGTTAAACTCTAATTTACGTTTTTTTCCTGCTATGTCAACACTGTTTTTTATTACATGTTTATGTAGTCAGTATTTCTGAAAGCGGGCTTTGAGAATGAGGGTGTTGTCGGGCAGCAGAGACAAAAAAAGCCCCTGAAGGGGCTGAATGGTGCCGAGCGTGAGGGAGCGTAGCCAAAAAGAGGCGGCTTGAACTATGACGGGTATTAAGCCGCATTATGCTCCGCCTGAATAACATCGGCCGAAAATACATATCCCACACCGCGTATAGTCCGGATTAATGCCGGTTGATGCGGGTTCGGCTCTATTTTTTTACGGAGCCGCATAATCAGCACATCTATAGTTCTGTCGAAGACTTCGAGGCTTTCGCTGTGGGTCAGTTCTAACAACCTTTCACGCGACAATACTCTGCGTGAATTCTGCATCAACGCCAGCAGTAAGCCGTATTCCCCTTGGGTGAGATCAACCTGCTCCGATTGTGCGTTAAAGAGCTGGCAGCGCTCGGTATCCAGTCGCCAGCCGTTGAAATGCAGACCGCAGGTTTTGGTGGTTGTCGTTTCTAACGCCAGCGCGCCAGAGCGGCGCAGCACCGCTTTGACTCGCGCCACAACAACACGTGAATTAAACGGCTTGGCGATGTAATCATCGGCCCCCATTTCCAGCCCGACGACCACATCAGACTCACTCCCCAGGCCCGTCAGCATCACCACTGGCAGGTCCGGACGTTGGCGCTGAATTTGTTGCAACACTAGCAGCCCATTAATGTCAGGCAAAATCATATCCAGCAATACCAGCGCAATTTCTGGAAACTGGGCAACAACTTTCAGCGCTTCATTCCCTGTGTGGCAAACCCTCACGTCAAAAACGTGCTCATTAAGTACCTCTCGCAGCACGTCACAGATTGCCTGGTCATCATCCACCAGCAAAATTGCAGGTTTCATGGTTGTACTCCGCGATGGATGCATTGGGAAATTATAAGTGTGGGTGATTGTTGAAGGAGTGGCGCGAAAAACACAAATGCCCATGCTGAAAATTCAACCAGTGTCACAATCCCTCCCCTGCTCGACACGTCACTTTTGACGATGACCTGTTTTTCGTCAGCGTTTTGTTGCTTTTATCACCGTAAGATACCCGTAATACCCCCTGTTTCTATATGGCATAGATAATGCATATAGACCTCCAAGTAAGTAATAATGACTGGAGCAACACTGATGAAAAAAGTCGTCACGGTTTGCCCCTATTGTGCCTCGGGTTGCAAAATCAACCTCGTGGTCGATAACGGCAAAGTCGTCAAGGCGGAAGCGGCTCAAGGTAAAACCAACCAGGGCGATCTTTGCCTGAAGGGTTACTACGGCTGGGATTTTATTAACGATACTAAAATCCTCACTCCGCGCCTCAAATCACCGATGATTCGTCGCCAGAAAGGCGGCAAACTTGAAAACGTTTCCTGGGATGAAGCACTGAACTACGTCAGTACTCGCCTGAGCGAAATCAAAGCGAAGCACGGCTCTGATGCCATCATGACTACGGGTTCTTCCCGCGGTACAGGCAACGAAACTAACTATGTAATGCAGAAATTTGCGCGCGCCGTTATTGGTACCAATAACGTCGATTGCTGCGCACGCGTTTGACACGGCCCTTCGGTTGCAGGTCTGCACCAATCGGTCGGTAACGGCGCTATGAGCAACTCAATCGTCGAGATTGAGGATACCGATTTAGTGTTTGTGTTCGGGTATAACCCGGCAGATTCACACCCTATCGTTGCTAACCGCGTAATTCGCGCCAAGCAAAAAGGGGCGCAAATCATTGTTGTCGATCCGCGTAAAATTGAAACCGCGCGCATCGCCGATATGCATTTGCAGTTAAAAAATGGTTCTAACATCGCCCTGCTTAACGCAATCGGGCATGTGATTATCGAAGAAAACCTGTATGACCAGTCATTCGTGGCTTCTCGTACTGAAGGTTTCGACGAGTATCGCAAAATTGTTGCTGGCTACACGCCTGAATCTGTTGAAGAAATTACTGGCGTTACTGCGGCAGAAATTCGCAGTGCAGCACGCATGTACGCGAATGCGAAAACTGCCACGATTCTGTGGGGCATGGGTGTAACCCAGTTCTATCAGGGCGTGGAAACTGTTCGCTCGCTGACAAGCCTTGCGCTGATGACCGGCAACCTGGGTAAACCGAACGTTGGTGTTAACCCGGTTCGTGGTCAGAACAACGTTCAGGGTGCCTGCGATATGGGCGCGCTGCCGGATACTTATCCTGGCTACCAGTACGTTAAAGATGAAGCGAGTCGCGAGAAGTTCGCCAAAGCATGGGGCGTGCCTTCACTGCCAGCTCATACGGGCTATCGCATCAGTGAGATCCCTCACCGTGTCGCACATGGCGAAGTTCGTGCCGCTTACATTATGGGTGAAGATCCGCTGCAAACGGATGCCGAGCTTTCGGCTGTTCGTCAGGCGTTTGCCGATATGGAACTGGTGATTGTACAAGACATCTTCATGACCAAAACCGCGGCTGCGGCCGATGTGATTTTGCCATCCACCTCCTGGGGTGAACATGAAGGCGTTTATACCGCCGCTGACCGTGGCTTCCAGCGCTTCTTTAAAGCAGTTGAGCCGAAGTGGGACCTGAAAACGGACTGGCAGATTATCAGTGAAATCGCCACCCGTATGGGTTACCCAATGAGCTACAACAACACCCAGGAAATCTGGGATGAGTTGCGCGGCCTTTGCCCAGATTTCTACGGGGCAACGTACGAGAAAATGGGCGAGCTGGGTTATATCCAGTGGCCTTGCCGCGATGTTGCTGAAAGCGATCAGGGAACCTCGTTCCTGTATGACGGCAAGTTTGACCGCGAAAACGGCCTGGGTGAGTTCTTTACCTGTGACTGGGCACCGCCAATCGACAAAATCACCGAAGAGTACCCGATGGTGCTTTCAACGGTGCGCGAAGTCGGCCACTACTCTTGCCGTTCGATGACCGGCAACTGTGCGGCACTGGCAGCCCTTGCGGATGAACCTGGTTATGCGCAAATCCATATCGATGATGCCGCTCGTTTGGGTATCGAAGATGAAGCGCTAATCTGGGTGAATTCACGTAAAGGTCGAGTCATCACACGTGCGAATGTAAGCGAGCGTCCTAATAAAGGTGCCGTTTATATGACTTACCAGTGGTGGATTGGTGCCTGTAACGAGTTGGTGACTGAAAACCTCAGCCCGATTACTAAAACGCCGGAGTATAAATACTGCGCCGTACGTGTCGAGCCGATCGCCGATCAGAAAGCTGCCGAGCAGTATGTGATTGACGAGTACAACAAGCTAAAAGCCAGCTTGCGCGAAAGCGCGGCAGGTTAATCTTCCCAAAGAAATAAGCCTAAGAGCTGCCAATTGGCAGCTCTTTTTTTTGCCTTTTGCCCCTCTCCTCACAGGATTTATTGATTAGATTTTCAACAATTTAATTAATGCGTGATCTGTCGCCCAAAAAGTAAACAAAGCTTCCAATGGCCCCTACGATTAACGTTTATGTGACATATTATTAACATCCTAAAAGGAGAAAAAAAGCATGAGCCAAATACATAAACACGCCATTCCCGCAAATATTGCGGACAACTGCCTGATAAACCCGGAGCAATACCAATCCATGTACCAACACTCGGTACATGACCCCGACGCATTTTGGGGTGAGCAAGGCAAGATCCTTGATTGGATCAAGCCTTACCAAAAGGTGAAAAACACCTCTTTCGCACCCGGAAACGTCTCAATCAAATGGTATGAAGACGGCACGCTAAACCTGGCCGCTAACTGCCTGGACCGACACCTGAAAGATCGTGGCGATCAGACAGCGATCATCTGGGAAGGCGACGACGCCACCCAGAGTAAAACCATTACTTACCGTGAACTGCATCGTGAAGTGTGCCGTTTCGCCAATACCCTGGTGGAACTAGGTATCAAGAAAGGCGATGTGGTGGCGATTTATATGCCGATGGTGCCGGAAGCCGCCGTGGCGATGCTGGCCTGCGCGCGCATTGGTGCAGTGCATTCGGTGATTTTCGGTGGTTTCTCACCTGAAGCCGTGGCCGGGCGCATTATCGATTCCAGCTCCAAACTGGTGATCACCGCCGATGAAGGCGTTCGTGCCGGGCGCTCGATTCCGCTGAAGAAAAACGTCGATGACGCGCTGAAAAACCCAGGCGTCAAAACTGTCGAACACGTTGTGGTTCTGAAACGTACCGGCGGCAATATCGAATGGCATGAAGGTCGCGACCTGTGGTGGAACGAGCTGGTTGAGAAAGCCAGCGCGCACCACCAGCCAGTGGAAGTGAATGCCGAAGATCCGCTGTTTATCCTTTACACCTCCGGTTCAACCGGCAAGCCAAAAGGTGTACTGCACACCACCGGCGGTTACCTGGTTTACGCCGCAACCACCTTTAAATACGTATTTGATTACCATCCGGGCGACGTGTACTGGTGCACCGCCGATGTGGGCTGGGTCACCGGCCACAGCTATTTGCTTTATGGCCCGCTGGCGTGTGGTGCAATCACGCTGATGTTTGAAGGCGTGCCAAACTGGCCAGCGCCAAACCGCATGGCGCAAGTCGTTGATAAGCATAAAGTGAATATTCTCTATACCGCACCAACTGCCATTCGCGCTTTGATGGCGGAAGGCGATAAAGCTGTCGAAAACACTGACCGTTCGTCGCTGCGTATTCTGGGCTCTGTCGGCGAGCCGATTAACCCGGAAGCGTGGGAATGGTACTGGAAGAAAATCGGTAACGAGAAATGCCCGGTGGTAGATACCTGGTGGCAGACCGAAACCGGCGGCTTCATGATTACCCCAATCCCTGGTGCGACCGAGCTGAAAGCCGGTTCTGCCACGCGCCCATTCTTCGGCGTGCAACCAGCCCTGGTAGATAACGAAGGTAATCCACAACAAGGCGAAACAGAAGGCAACCTGGTGATCACCGATTCATGGCCAGGCCAGGCGCGTACGCTGTTTGGCGACCATGAGCGCTTCGAGCAGACCTATTTCTCGACCTTCAAAAATATGTACTTCAGTGGTGACGGCGCGCGTCGCGACGAAGACGGTTACTACTGGATCACCGGGCGCGTGGACGACGTATTGAACGTTTCCGGTCACCGCCTGGGCACCGCAGAAATCGAGTCCGCACTGGTGTCACATCCAAAAGTCGCCGAAGCAGCCGTTGTCGGCATTCCGCATAACATTAAAGGCCAGGCGATTTATGCGTATGTAACGCTAAATCACGGTGAAGAGCCGACGCCGGAGCTGTATACCGAAGTGCGCAACTGGGTGCGTAAAGAGATTGGCCCGCTTGCTACCCCGGATATTTTGCACTGGACAGATTCACTACCGAAAACCCGTTCCGGCAAAATTATGCGCCGCATTTTGCGCAAAATTGCCGCCGGCGATACCAGTAACTTTGGTGATACTTCAACGCTTGCCGATCCGGGCGTTGTTGAGAAGTTACTGGAAGAAAAACAATCAATTACCATGCCTTCGTAACATTCTTGATGTGCTCTGCCCTCTCACTTTCTGTTGTAGGGCGGATAAGTGCAACGTCATCCGCCACCGTTTTTAAGGTGGATGACGCTTCGCTTATCCCCCCTACGCCGTTTCAGCCGGTATGAGGGAATTATAAAAAAACCAACCATACCTGTGGAGACTGTGTGATGAATGAATCCATTTATCAACGGATAGAAGACAGTGCGCATTTCAGGGAGTTAGTCGCTAAACGGCAACGGTTTGCCACCATTTTGTCCATCATCATGCTGGTGATTTATATCAGCTTTATCCTGCTAATTGCCTTCGCGCCAGGCTGGCTGGGTACGCCTTTACACGCAGGCACAACCGTGACGCGCGGCATTCCTATTGGTGTTGGCGTGATACTGATTTCCTTCTTCCTGACAGGCATTTATGTCTGGCGGGCGAACGGCGAATTTGACCGCCTGAATAACGCTGTGCTGCGCGAAGTGAAGGTATCATGAAACGTCTTCTCGGCCTTGCTGCCGCACCGCTGCTAAGCCTGCCAGCCTCCGCGTTTGCTGCGGATGCGATTACGGGGGCGGTACAACGCCAGCCCACGAACTGGCAGGCAATTATCATGTTCGTGATTTTTGTCGCCTTTACGTTGGGTATTACCTATTGGGCGTCAAAACGAACCCGCACGCGTAGCGATTACTACACCGCGGGCGGCAATATCACTGGCTTCCAGAATGGCCTGGCGATTGCGGGCGACTATATGTCCGCCGCGTCGTTCCTCGGTATTTCGGCGCTGGTATTCACCTCGGGTTACGACGGCCTGATTTATTCGCTAGGCTTTTTAGTCGGCTGGCCAATTATCCTGTTCCTGATTGCAGAACGCCTGAGAAACCTCGGCAAATATACCTTTGCTGATGTGGCTTCGTATCGTCTGAAACAAGGACCGATTCGCATTCTGTCGGCCTGCGGCTCTCTGGTGGTAGTGGCACTTTACCTGATTGCCCAGATGGTGGGCGCGGGCAAACTTATCCAGCTGCTATTTGGCCTGAACTACCACGTTGCGGTGGTGCTGGTTGGCGTGTTGATGGTGATGTACGTATTGTTCGGCGGCATGCTGGCGACTACGTGGGTGCAAATCATCAAAGCCGTGTTGTTGCTGTTCGGCGCAAGTTTCATGGCCTTTATGGTGATGAAACACGTCGGCTTTAGCTTCAACAACCTGTTCGCTGAAGCGATTGCGGTGCACCCGAAAGGAGTGGCGATTATGAGCCCAGGCGGGCTGGTGAAAGACCCGATATCGGCGCTGTCGCTGGGGTTAGGTTTGATGTTTGGTACCGCCGGTTTGCCACATATATTGATGCGCTTCTTCACTGTGAGCGATGCCCGCGAAGCGCGTAAAAGCGTGCTGTATGCCACCGGTTTCATGGGGTATTTCTACATCCTGACCTTTATCATCGGCTTTGGCGCAATCATGTTGGTGGGTGCAAACCCAGCCTTTAAAGATGCTGCTGGCGCACTGATTGGCGGTAACAACATGGCAGCGGTTCACCTGGCTGATGCTGTGGGTGGTAGCTTGTTCTTAGGCTTTATCTCGGCAGTTGCCTTCGCCACCATTCTTGCGGTGGTTGCCGGTTTAACGCTTGCGGGTGCATCTGCAGTTTCCCATGACCTCTACGCTAACGTGTTCCGTAAAGGGGCATCTGAGCGTGATGAGCTGAGAGTGTCGAAAATCACCGTTGTGATACTGGGCGTGGTGGCAATCGGCCTTGGGATTTTGTTCGAGAACCAAAACATCGCCTTCATGGTTGGCCTTGCGTTCTCCATTGCGGCGAGCTGTAACTTCCCAATTATTCTGCTCTCCATGTACTGGTCAAAACTGACCACACGCGGCGCGATGATTGGCGGCTGGCTCGGCTTGCTGACAGCGGTTATCCTGATGATCCTTGGCCCAACCGTTTGGGTTCAGGTTCTTGGACACGCAACGGCAATCTTCCCGTATGAATACCCAGCGCTGTTCTCGATTCTGGTGGCGTTCGTGGGGATTTGGGTGTTCTCAGCAACCGATAACAGCCCGGAAGGCAATCTCGAACGTGAGAAATTCCGTGCTCAGTTCATCCGTTCCCAGACCGGGATTGGCATTGAACAAGGCCGTGCACACTGATTAGCGTTATCCGTTCCCGGCTCGTTCGAGTCGGGAAATTTCTTCTCCGTTTCATCTCACACTTTCCCCTGCGCTACGTGCCGCTACTCACAGTTTATTGCTCGCAACACGTGATAAGCATCACAGAGAACTTCTCCATTTTGGGAGGCTTCTCGCGAATTCAGCCATTGTTTGCTTCAGCCACGTCGCACTCACATCTTCTTGCACGACAACCCTCATCCACCTTCTTATGATTATCCCAACAAGCTACCTGCAAATCCGCGTAGCCGTTCGGCATTCAACAACAACGAGACGTAGTGCGGACTCCCAGGCGGTGGCGAATCAGCCCAGCGCTCAAGCGTATCGGCAAAACGCAGTAATGTTTCCCGGTGCGAAACCGCAGTTTTTACCACCTGAGCTGTATCGCCATAGTGTTCACTGATTTGCAGGCTGCTGACGGCAAATGCCACCTGCGAGAACAACTGGCCGTACATTTCAGCATTGCGCCAGGCCGCTTCGAGGCACTCCAGTGTGTCGTTGTGGCAAGTGATGCGCAGCTCGCGCAGTTGATGCAAGGCCGAGGTTGCAAGGAAATGGGCACTCTCTTTTTCAAGCCCGATCAGCTGGCGTTGTTCAGCACCAAGTAGAGGATCGTCAGTCGGGAATAACGGTTGAAAAGCCTGAGCCCAGTTAGCGCTGCGAATATCCGTATGCAGGAGTTGCTGGGCCTGAGCGTAGCTTTCCGGGATCTGGCTTTGGTAGTGCATCCGACGGCCCAGAAGATTCGGCGTTTTGCAAAGCCAGTCGTAGCTCGATGCGTACAGCGCACTAAATCGCTGGCGGTCGGACTTGCTGCGAAAGCCGAGTTTTTGCTGCTCAATCCAGGTGTCGATGGTGTTTGCCGGTTGAGCCTGGTTAGCATGGCTCAAACCAATAAGATTTATGGCGTTGGCAGAATCCATCGTCAGGCCATCTGGCAGCCACTGCCACGAAACTCGCGAGGTGATGGTTTCAATATTGTGGTCAACGAGGCTGGTTGCCCAACTCAGACGCCCCTGGATCTCATCAGCCAGGAAACACGGCAGGATCGTCCAGCCGTAACCGGTGCCCCAAAGATCGTATTCGATCCACTTTTTATGGCCGGTGAGCGAGACAATATGTGGATGGTTGGCAAAGCCGGGATGGTAATCCAGTTCGGTGGCTTTAATGGACGCGCGAACATCATCCGGCAGGCCCGAGAGTACACGGGAAAGCTGCTGGCGAGGCCAACTGGTATCAATGAAATCACGCAGGATGAGTTTTTTACCCTGGGCACGTAACAGGCTCCAGACTTGATGCAGACTTTGCTGCCAGCCCTCAGTCTGAAACTGCGGCGTGGTCAGGCTTAATATCAGGCCGCCAAGGTGCGGTAATAACGGCAGTAATTGGGACAAAATCGACGAATAAAACTGCTGCCAGAAATCGGGCGTGCTGCGCTCATCAAACGAAAACTCCGGAAATTTACGCCTGATGATGTCATCGGTGGGAGCGGCTTCGCCTTGTAGCCAGAAGCTGAGATTATTTTCCTGCAAATAAACGCTGACTTTTTTTAAATATTGCAGGGCATTTTTTTGTTGGTGAATAAGGTTTTCAACGTCATGCCGGTAACTAAGTGGTGACGGAATGGCAAGTAACGAAAGTAATTCCTGCTGATGAAGAATAATGCCCGTAAAACCATGCTCTTTGGCAGCATTAACACAGGAAATAAACCACGGCCAGTGCCAAATAAACGGGCTGTTTAACTCCATTAATTGATGCGGAACCAATTTCATCTGAATTACCGGAAATAACGAATTTATCAAAAATACCATGACTTCATGAATGAGGACATTATGAAAAAATATGCATTAGTGGGCACTGGCGGACGCGCTGGTTTATATATCGAAGCCATCAGCGGTAAATGGAAAGAGAATTCGCAACTGGTGGCATTTTGCGACACCAACCAGACGCGCATGAATTACGCCAATAAACTGTTGAGCAATGCAGGTGCAGCGCAGGTATCAACCTGGAAAGCGGCGGATTTTGAAACCATGATCCGCGAGACGCGCCCGGATATTATCATCGTCACCACTATGGACCGCACCCATGACGATTACATCGTGCGTGCACTGCATGCCGGTTGTGATGTGATTACCGAAAAACCGATGACGATTGATGAGCAACGCGCTTTGCGCATTCTCGACGCCATCGAAGAAACGGGTCGCCAGGTGCGCGTGGCATTTAACTATCGTTACGCACCGCATCACAGCAAAATCCGCGAGTTGCTGATGGAAGAAACCATCGGCGAGGTGTTTTCAGTGCATTTCGAATGGCTGCTGAACACCGAGCATGGCGCAGATTATTTCCGCCGCTGGCACCGCGAAAAACGCAACAGCGGCGGCCTGCTGGTGCACAAATCGACCCACCATTTTGACCTGATGAACTTCTGGCTGGGCAGTTATCCGGAACGTGTTTATGCCGAAGGCGGTTTGCGTTTTTATGGCAAAGAGAATGCGGAAAAACGCGGAGTGGCACAGTTTTATCCTCGAGCTCATGGCTTTGCTGCGGCGAAAGATGACCCGTTTGCGCTGCATATGGGAGAAAACGAACAGCTCAAAGCGCTGTATCTGGATGCGGAGCATGAAGATAACTACTACCGCGACCAGAGTGTTTTCAGCGATGGAATCAACATCGAAGACACGTTATCCGTGCTGGTGAAGTACCAAAACCAGGTACAGATGACCTATTCGCTTAATGCGTTTTTGCCGTGGGAAGGGCTGAATGTGGTGTTCAACGGCAGCCGCGGGCGGCTTGAGATGAAACTGGTGGAAATGTCTTATGTGAATGCGGGTGGCGACCGTGAAAACGAAGGCAGTCTGGAAAGCTGCGATATCACCGTGTTCCCGATGTTCGCCGCACCTTACAAAGCCGACTTCAGTATTGGCGCGGGCGGCCACGGCGGTGGCGACAACGCGATGTTGGCCGATTTGTTTGGCGAGCCGAGCAACGACCCGTTAAAGCGCGCCGCCGATCACCGCGCGGGGGCGATGTCGATTTTGACCGGTATCGCCGGGAATATTTCAATGCAGCAACAGCGCCCGGTTTGGTTTAAAGAGTTTGAGTTGGTTTCAAGACTGAAAAGTAAGTAAGCGCTTACTGGGTGGATTAGCCAGCCAGTATTAAAACATCAACCAGCTTAGCAACGGCGCGATCAGCACCATCACCACACCGGAAAACATCATCACTAAACTGGCGACCACACCTTCCTGCGGGCCAAGTTCGTAGGAACGTGCGGTGCCAGCGCCGTGAGAAGCGGCACCAAAACCCGCGCCTTTTGCCATTCCTTCACGAATGGCGAGGCGCAAAAACAGCACGTCGCCCACCGCCATACCAAACACGCCTGTCACTACCACAAATAACGCCACCAACTCCGGCTGCCCGCCGAGTGGTTTGGCTGCGGCTAATGCAAAGGGTGTGGTAATCGAACGTACCGCCAGGCTACGTTGAATTTCATCGGGCAAAGTAAATAAACGCGCCAGCCAAACCGAACTGGTTACCGCAACAACAGTGGCGGTGATAACCCCCGCCGAAAGCGACATCCAGTGGCGTTTAATCACATTTAGATTGTCATAAACCGGCACTGCAAAGGCGATAGTCGCCGGGCCAAGCAGCCACAATAACCAGTGCGCTTCGCCCATATAATTTTGATAGGAGATATGACCAAAAACTAACATCGCCACCAACAATACCGGCGTTAAAATCAACGGCATCAGAGGCAATTTTCGAAAGCGACGATAGAGTTTTTTATTGGCAAAATAGAGCCCAAGGGTAATAACCAGGCACAGCAAACTCAGCTGAAAGTTACTCACCACGAGCCTGCCTGCGAGCATTTCGCGCCAGCTCATAACGATAAACTTTATCCACCACCAGCGCAGTAGCACCCAGTACCAGTGAAGTGCTGATGGCAATCACGATGAAGATACGCCAGCCATCTACCATCAGTAATTCGGCATAGTTCACCACCGCGACCACGGCGGGCACAAAGAACAGCAGCATTTCAGCTAATAACCAGCGGGAACCCGCACGAACCCACTTTAGCGGTACCACTCGGCAGACGATCAATGCCAGCAATAGCACCATTCCCACGAGATTTGCAGGGAGCGGTAAATGCCACCAGTCAACCAACTGTTGGGCGAGAATGAACAATCCTGCGTAAAGCGCAACTTGCACCGGCACCTGAATACGGCGGAAAAGAACAGGCGTAAAACCACGTAACGCCAGGGCCATGAGATTGGCACTCCAAAGAAATGTGAGCTTGTAATTATAGTTAGCTCACTTCAACGATAGAAATGAATTAAAATCATCACAGGTATAGTCAACAGGAATAATTATGGACATCAGGACGCTACGTTATTTTGTTGAAGTGGTTCGCCAGCAAAGTTTTACCCGTGCGGCCCAAAAGATGTTCGTCACCCAGCCGACCATAAGCAAGATGCTGCGTAACCTCGAAGATGAGCTGGGTTGTACTCTGCTTATTCGTGATGGCCGCAAACTATTACTGACTGATACCGGGGAGGTGGTTTATCAACGAGGATTAACCATTTTGGCGGAATTTCGCCAGTTGGAAGCCGAACTTGGTGATATCAACCATCTCAACAAAGGCGTGTTGCGCCTTGGTATTCCACCGATGGTCGGCACCATGATGGCAGGGCCAATTAGCCTATATCGCCAGCGCTATCCAGGTGTTGAATTAAAGATTTCAGAGTTTGGCGGTTTAACGGTGCAGCAGGCTGTTCTTAATGGCGAGCTGGATTTAGCCATGACCGCGTTGCCTTTTGAAGATGAGCACCACACTTTCTGCTCGTTACCTTTGCTGCATAATCCGCTGTGTGTGCTGGTTCCGCGCTCCGGCCCATGGACCACACGAGAAAGTATCGACCCCATAGAGCTTGCCGGACATCCTCTGCTTATCTACAACGAGGATTTCGCGTTAAGCCGCCAGTTAATTCAGCTCTTCCAGGAGCATGGGTTTACTCCGCGGATTGCGGTACGTAGCGGTCAGTGGGATTTTCTGGCCGCGATGGTGCAGGCCGGTGTAGGGATTGCGATTCTACCGGAGATTATTTGCCAAAAACTGGATAAAAATACGCTGATGTGGCTGCCATTAAACAGCGATTTAACGTGGCAACTGGCAATGATTTGGCGCGATGGGGTTTATATTTCGCAAAGTGCGCAGGCATGGATTGCCTGCTGTAAGGAGTTTTGGCCGGTCAGTTCATAGCGCCCTCACTCCAATCCTCTCCCCCTGCAGAGGGAGAGGAATAGTCGATTACTGCTGTTCGACCAACAACGCTTCCAGCAAATCCAAATCGTGCAGCAGCTTCATCAACGTCTCGTTGCTGATTTTCTGCGTGGCGCGTAAATGGTAAAGCTCGGCACGCTCGGAGCGAAGTGCAGCCAGGCGGAACCGGCGCTCAAGGTTCTCTTCAAGCTCACTACTTTCTACATCGTTACGCCCGTCAGCCCGGCGGCGTAGGTTCCCGATAACCCGCGAACTGACCTCTTTTAACAGCTGATCGTCGATGTTTTCGTTCACGTCGGCGTGCAGGCGCTCTTCCATTTTCTCGATGGCGACAATCGCCACTTCTGCCGTGGCAGCGCGGGCAATACGTTCTTCCTGGCGCGCCATGGATTTGTCGGGAACTTCCACGTTACGCAATAAAATCGGCAGCATAATGACCCCGGTAAAGAGCGAGAACAGAATCACGCCGGTGGCAAGGAAGATAAGCTCATAACGCGCCGGGAAAGGCGTTCCATCACCTAACAGCAACGGAATGGACAACACACCGGCAAGGGTAATCGCCCCGCGCACGCCAGCAAACGATGCAATACACAGCTCGCGCATGGTGTAAGAGCCGAACTCCAGCGGGCGCTTTTTCATAAAGCGTAAACTGATGCGTTTCATCGCCCACAGCCACAAGAAACGCACGCCAATCAGGGCGAAATAGATAAGCCCGACGTCGACAAACAGCATCCATAATTCGACGTTCGGATCGGCGTTTGCCGCCGCAATCGACGTTTTCATGATGCTGGGTAATTGCAGGCCTAACAGCAAGAACACCATGCCGTTAAACACAAATTCGAGCATCGCCCACACGCTGTTTGCACGCAGGCGCATTGCCAGTGGCGCGCTGCGTAATACGCCAGAACGGGTGATCGTCATACCCGCAGCAACGGCTGCAAGGATGCCGGACACGCCGATGTGTTCGGCAATCAGGTAAGAAGCAAATGGCAACAGCAGAAGCAGCAGGATTTGCGTGGCGGGTTCGTCACCGCTCCAGCGGCTCATCAGACGCAGCGATTTGCCGTACAACCAGCTGACTGCAATTCCCGCCAACAGCCCGCCTATCGCCACTTTGAAGAACTCGAGCGTGGCACCGCCGACAGTAAACACCATGGTGCCCACCGCCACTGCGACTGCCATTTTCAGCGATACCAGGCCAGAGGCGTCGTTCATCAACGCTTCACCCTGCAAAATCCCCATGATTTTCTTTGGAATTCGCCCTTCTCCGACAATACCCGAAAGCGCCACGGCGTCGGTCGGCGAGAGTACAGCTGCCAGTGCAAAAGCCGGAATCAACGGTATTCCTGGCACCAGGAAGTAAATCAGGAAACCAATGCCGACAACGGTGACCAGCACCAGAACCAACGCAAGGCCGATGATTTCCCGCCCGTGATTGAGGAATTCGTGAGTCGGCGTTTTCCAACCATCCGCAAATAGCAGCGGCGGAATAAACAGCACCAGGAACAGTTCCGGGTTGAAGTCGACATGCAAACCAAAGTGCGGCCAGGCGAGTACGGCACCGATTGCAATTTGCATTAACGGAAGCGGGATCTGGAATGGCAGCATGCGTGTAGCTACCCCAGAAAGAGAAACCACAAGGGTCATGATGAGAATGGTAAAGAAGATTTCCATACTGTCCTTAGTCGAGGTGTTTTGTGAAACCCTTTTTGCAGGATGTTGTGTTACCCAATAGTAAAACAACTTTTTATACCCGAAGGAAACAGGAAATAACTTGAAGTGGTTTTGGGAGGATTACTCAGAGTTTTTACTCTAAATAATTCGAGTTGCAGGTAGGCGGCAAAGGAGCGAATCCCCAGGAGCTTACTAAAGTAAGTGACTGGGGTTCGCGAGTGCAGCCAACAATCCTGCAGCTCGAAGTATGACGAGTATTCAGAGTTTTTACTCTAAATAACTCGAGTTGCAGGTAGGCGGCAAAGGAGCGAATCCCCAGGAGCTTACTAAAGTAAGTGACTGGGGTTCGCGAGTGCAGCCAACAACCCTGCAGCTCGAAGTATGACGAGTAAAATTAAATTGCCCAGCCGCCTGCATAGAACGCGACTAAAGCTATTGCGATAACCACGGTTCCGATGTTCAGCTTGCGCCACTCACCAGAGACGATACGGCCAATCACCAGAGTTGCGAAACCAATCATGATGCCGGTAACGATGTTACAGGTCAGCACGATAAATACCGCAGTAATCAGGCCCGCCATGGCATCAACAAAATCTTCAAAATCGATTTTGCCCACGTTGCTCAGCATCAGCAAACCAACATACATCAGCGCCGGAGCGGTTGCGTATGCTGGAACCAGATAAGAGAGCGGAGAGAGGAACAGAATCAGCAGGAACAGCACACCAACGGTGATTGCTGTCAGGCCGGTTTTACCGCCTGCAGCAGTACCTGCCGCAGATTCAATGTAAACCGCAGCAGGAGCCGCACCCACCAGGCCTGAGAACACGGAGCTCAGGGAGTCGGTAGTTAGCGCTTTGCCGCCATCGATGATTTGACCGTCTTTATCCAGCAGATTTGCCTGGCCCGCAACGGCGCGGATAGTGCCGGTTGCATCGAATACCGCAGTCATTACCAACGCCAGAACGCTTGGCAACACCACTGGGTTCAACGCACCCATGATATCCAGGCTACCGATCAGCGAGTTGCCCGCTTCATCTTTCAGCGAAGGCATAGCGAAAATGCCAGAGAAATGAACGCTTGGGTCAAAAATCAGGCCGAAAACAGAAATACCGATGATGGTCAGCAGAATGCCGCCAGGGACTTTCAGTTTTTCCAGACCGATGATCACCGCAAGGCCAATCAGCGACATAATAACCGGGAAGCTATCGAAATGACCGAGCGCAACTGGCAAGCCATCAAGTGGGTTTTTAATTACCAGGCCGACACCGTTTGCGGCAATCAGCAGCAGGAACAGGCCGATACCGATACCAGTACCATGCGCAACACCCATCGGTAAGTTACGCAAAATCCAGCTACGAATACCGGTTGCAGAGATGATGGTGAACAACACACCCATCAGGAACACGGCGCCTAAAGCAACCGGAACGCTGATGTGTTGGCCGAGCACCAGGCTGAATGCAGTAAACGCAGTCAGTGAAATGGCACAACCGATTGCCAGCGGCAGGTTCGCCCAAAGGCCCATGACAAGAGAGCCAACACCGGCTACCAGGCAAGTTGCCACAAAGACCGCCGCAGGCGGGAAACCTGCTTTACCGAGCATGCCCGGTACGACGATCACGGAGTACACCATCGCGAGGAAGGTGGTTAAACCCGCTACAACTTCCTGACGAACGGTGCTGCCACGTGCAGATATTTTGAACCAGGCGTCAATGCCGCCGGTTGCACGCGGAGAATGATTAGACATAGTGAAAAATCCCCTGAGATTTTTATGATTACGTTGGTATGCGTGGTGGACAATCCACTGCCAGTTAAACGTTTTAAATCGAATTTATCCCTGTGCTGCGTTTATGACAAAAAAGGGCGTCACAAAAAAAGCAAACGTTTAACTCCACGCATACAAACTGGGTGTCAAAATTAAGGCAAACGATTATCCGGCCTTCTTACATGGATTTTCAACCGAACTTTGCCGCTTTTTGCCGAAAAATGCGTTAGCCGGTTAAAATATCGCCACCTCGTGCGCAAACGTTATCGTCGATGCGCAATTTAGCAACAATGATGCAAGATACGGGGAATGCATTTTCCTGGCTCATAGGATTTTTCGATACCTGTACTTAAGGTATTTCGAACGGGCCGCCCTGCTGAATGGCTCTCTGCCAGGCCGGACGGATTTGGATTTGGTTATACCAGTTTTGTAAATTCGGCAGATCGTTTATACCGCCGCGAGATAGTAAAGCGATAACAGGGAAACTCATCTGAATATCTGCAGCACTTAGCGCTTGCCCGGCAAACCACGGCGTTTGTTGCAGGCAATCTTCGAGGTAACGCGCATGCGTCAAAATCTGTTTATTGAGATACGCTTTTTGCACACCCTGCCCTAATAAATTTCCCACCGGACGCAGTAACCACGGCACCGGCGCTTTGCCCAGGCTGCCAAATACCAGTTTCATCATTAATAACGGCATCAACGATCCTTCGGCGTAATGCAGCCAGAAGCGATAACGCAGTTTGTCCTCGCAGGAAATCGGTTTGAGGCGACTTTCGGGATCGTAGGTTTCTTGCAAATATTCGATGATGGCCCCAGATTCCGCGATGATGTTGCCGTTATCTTCCACCACCGGCGATTTCCCCAGCGGGTGCACGGCTTTTAACGAGTCGGGCGCAAGCATGGTCGGTTCGCGTTGGTAGCGCACAATTTGGTACGGCACCTGAAGCTCTTCAAGCATCCATAAAATACGCTGCGAGCGGGAGTTATTAAGGTGATGAACGATAAGCATGAGGTAACCTTCTGTTTAGCAAGATGCGTTAACTATAGGAAACGTTGAGAAGTCTGCAGTATTAGAATTGTTCAAAAAACATGCTGTTTTGCCTTGAAACCTGACTGAGCCTGGCTACACTTAAGTTGTCAGCGCAATCCGGAACCTCCTGAGAATGTGTGATTGAGGGACGCTGATGTCGGGGGAAACCCTCCTTGCGAAAAGCGGGATAGATTGAAAGACAAAGACCGGGTAATAAACTAAAGCGCCGAAGTTGGGCGCTTTAGTTTTGCCTGCTATTGAGGTTAATCATCTTCCAGTAAACGAGCGCCCGTACCCTCTTCACCGAGTTTATCGCCTGGGTTTCGCAGCGGGCAGTCAGCACCCGATAAACAACCGCAACCAATGCAGCCATCTAGTTCATCACGCAGCGCGGTCAGCATATTGATGCGCCGATCCAGCTCTTCGCGCCATTGCGACGACATCTTTTTCCAGTCGTTTTTATTGATTTTGTGGCCGTCGGGCAACACGCCAAACTCTTCGCCAATGGTCGAAAGCGGAATGCCGATTCGCTGTGCGATTTTAATAATGGCGACGTTTCGCAGCACATCACGCGTGTAACGACGCTGGTTTCCGCTGTTTCTTCTGCTTTTAATAAGCCCCTTGCTCTCATAGAAATGCAAAGCCGAAACGGCCACGCCGCTACGCTTCGCCACTTCGCCAGGACTGAGTAAGGGTTTAAAGCGCGGTAATTTCTTTTCCATAATGCTCTTTACCTCAAGTTAACTTGAGGAATTATACTCGCTGCCAACAAAACCTGCTAACGAACTAACAGGCTTGAGGATGGCTTATGGCACACCAGGACATTATTCAAACTTTGACTGAATGGATTGACGATCACATTGATCAACCGCTGAACATTGATGTTGTGGCAAAAAAATCAGGCTATTCAAAATGGTATCTTCAGCGGATGTTCCGCACCGTGAAGCGCCAGACGTTAGGTGAATACATTCGCCAGCGCCGTTTGTTGATGGCGGCCAAAGAGTTGCGTAGCACCCAGCGACCAATTTTTGATATCGCGATGGACTACGGTTACGTTTCCCAGCAGACATTTTCCCGCGTTTTCCGCCGTGAGTTTGACCGTACACCCACTGATTATCGTCACCACGCCTGACGAGACGTGCCGCAATATTGTTACCTGAACACGCAAAGATGGGTCAGAAAATGCGCCATACAACTGGCGATTAAAAGAACAAATGTGATATAGTTCACAAATCCTGTGAGACAGGATTTTTATTACATTTTCTGCACCCTATTCATTCCCCTGACGGTCCCGAGCTGTAATTGTTGCGCTTTATGTCGCGCATAACCGTTGAGCGTAATGAGTTATGTGATTAAGGAACAATTTTCATGGCGGCAATTACTACCAGCGTTTTATTGATGCGCTGGCCTTTAGTCAGTGCAGTGCTGATGTTTTTAGCCAGCACGTTGAATATCCAGTTTCGCAAATCCGATTACACGTTTTTTGCCATCGTCAGCAGCATGCTGGGGATTGCGTCTGCTTTGTGGTTTGCGACCGGTTTATTAGGGTTAGAACTGGCTGATTTCCCGGTTATCTGGGCATCGTTTAAAGACATCATGATTGAGATCTCAAGCCATGCGCCGCCTGAGTGGCCAATGGTAATGACCTGATTGCCAGGATTAGAATTGATAACGGCCTCATTGCGAGGCCGTTTTTGTTTTACTGGTTAGCTTTTGCCGTCGCGGGCATTCACCGTACTTTGCCTGAATATAAGCTCAGCTTTGGCTCTGCTACCTGGCGGTTCATCGTGGTTGGCGATTTTTTCCAGCATGAGTTGGCAGGCTTCCTGCGCAAGCCGTTTCTCATTTTGCCGCATCGACCAAATGTTATTGGCGAGGAAACTCAGCATAATATTGTCATCAAAAGTGCCAATATTAATTTCATGAGGAATATAGCCATACCACTCACGCAACACCCCCAATGCCCCTTGCAAAATCGGCAACGATGAAGCAATGAAATGTTGCGGCCAGGAATGATGGGTGTCGATGTAGTCCGTCATCATTTTTTCCCCATCGCTCAACTGGTTGTGCCCAGCGCTGCTGATATGCGCGGGTGTCCACTCGATGCCATGCTGTTCCATTGCTAAACGATACCCGGTCAAACGGTCAATTATCGAAGGAGAATCTGGATCGCCTACAAAGAATTGAATCGGTGCATGAATATGGTTCAACATTGCGTCAGTCAGCCTAAAACCGCTATCAACGTTATCCGTCACCACGCAGCATGTACCTTCTACCCCAAAATCCCGGTCAAGAAACACCATCGGCTTCAGACAGTTTTTCAGGTAATGCGCCTGACTTACCGCATTCGTCGATACAACAAAAATCCCATCAACATTGCGATTTTCCAACGATTTTACCAAAAGATTTTCATACGCAGCATCGTTGTTGGTACAACTTATCATCAACTGATAACCCTGTTCGCGACAGCGAGCCTCCAGTAATTCAGCCAGTACGGAAAAGAAGGGGTTCGACAAGCGCGGTATCACCAGTCCAAAGGTGTCAGTCTTATTCAGTTTCAAACTACGCGCCGCAAGATTGATGGTATAGCTATGTTTTTTAACGTAGCTATTGACCCTTTCCTGGGTCTTTTCGCTAATGCGATATTTCTGCGCATTACCGTTCAACACAGCACGTACCGTTGTGATGGAGACACCAAGATCCACGGCGATTTGCTCAATTGTCTTTGCCAATCTAATCCTTCCTTAGCTGGAGCTGGTTTGTTTACGCCATAATGCTTTCAAACGCGGACCAAAAATCGGTAGCAACAGTGTCAGTATCGCGATACCTAAGAACACTGCACAGACCGGGCGCGTCAGAAATATCATCGGGTCACCTTCGGAGATAACTAACGTGCGGCGGAAATTCGATTCTGCCATTGGCCCAAGAATAATACCGATGACGATCGGAGACATCGAAAAGTCCAGTTTGATGAGAATGTAAGCGGCAAGACCTGCCCCCATCATCACAAACACATCGGTCATATCATGGTTTACGGAATATGCGCCAACCGAACACAGCACAAAGATAATCGGCACCAACACGCGGCGCGGCACACTCATCACTTTGGCAAACAGGCGCATACCCATAAAGCCCATAATACCCATGAAGATATTCGCGGCGAATAACCCAATAAAAATAGAGTTTACTTCAACTGGATGCTCCGTAAATAACTGTGGCCCAAGTGCCAAGCCCTGTACCATAAATGCCCCCATGATAATTGCAGTTGCGCCATCTCCTGGGATCCCAAGTGTCATCAATGGCACCATTGCACCACCTGCTACAGAGTTTGCACCTGCTTCAGGGGCTGAAACACCTTCAGGTGAACCGTGGCCAA
The DNA here is from genome assembly GCF_021282405.1 of Buttiauxella cochleicola. Classification (NCBI taxonomy): domain Bacteria; kingdom Pseudomonadati; phylum Pseudomonadota; class Gammaproteobacteria; order Enterobacterales; family Enterobacteriaceae; genus Buttiauxella; species Buttiauxella cochleicola. The sequence goes on along the minus strand of NZ_JAJSOU010000009.1, from coordinate 67,503 downwards.
ATTCTTCTGGATGTTTTGACCAACGTTTGGCTTCGTTGTAGGCAATAAACGAGGCAATATCGCCACCAGTTCCTGGAATTGCTCCGATACCAGTGCCAATGACAGATGAACGAATATAAGTTGGCATCACACGTTTAATGTCAGACCAGGTCGGAAAAATACGGTCAATTTTGCTTTTGGTCTGGCGCACAATACCCGCAATGCGCTCACGGTGATCTTCCTCAAGGCTTAATAATCCTTGAGAGAATGCAAACAAACCGACCAACACAGGAATAAATGAAATCCCGCCCATTAAATAGATTGAGTCAAAAGTGAATCGCATTCCGCTGGTCATTGGGTCAAGCCCAATGGTGGCAATAAATAAGCCCAGAACACCGCCAATAAGCCCCTTAATAACGGACTGCGAAGAAACACTAGTAATAATGCTGATACCAAATATCGCTAATGCAAAATACTCAGCAGAAGAAAAACCGGTCGCAACTTTCGCCAACAATGGCGCGATTAAAACCAGCGCAATGGTGCTGAACACACCACCAAACATTGAAGCAAGGGTCGATAAACCCAGTGCACGCCCTGCTTCACCCTTCTTCGCCATCGGGTAGCCATCAAGTACAGTGGCTGCCGAAGCAGGTGTGCCTGGCGTGCTGATTAAAATGGCCGTAATCGAGCCACCGTAAACTGCACCGCAATACACACCCAGTAACATCAGGATGCCGGTCATCCCCTGGAATGAATAGGTTAGCGGCAGCAACAGCGCAATTCCCATATTCACCGTTAATCCGGGCAGCGCACCAATAATAATCCCCGCCAGAACACCCAGCAAAATCATGCCGGTAGTCTCTAAGCTGAAGACAATCATCAGGGCATCAAGAATTTCGTTCATCATGACCTCTTATTACTCGGAGAAGATGGATTCCGGCAGCGGTGAATTAAAGACAATCTCAAATGAAACATAAATACACAGGACAATTAACGCAGTCGTAATTACAATAAACAATGGGCGTCTCTCACCCATCACCCACATGATGGCGGGAATCAAAACCAGCGACGAAGCAATAAATCCGGCGTAACAAAGTGCAATCGCGTAAATCACCATAAGGATGGTGACACCATAGGCTTTACGAACCGGAAAAGATGAGAGATCGGCCTTCTGGCTATTGTCTCCAGCACCTTGAAAATAAGTACTGATGCACTGGATAATTCCCAAGCCAATAAATAGCCAGGCCAGACAATAAGGCCAGAAGCGCTCACCTAGCATTCCGTTTTCATCAAACATCGGCATATTGCGCGAAAGGAAGATAATTGCTATCCCCAGTACCAGTGAGAACATCCCAACAAAAATATTCTGCGTACGCATTGTTGTTTCTCCCTCCTGCCGTAAAACGGCAGGAGTCTCTATGTTGGTTGATTACTTTTTCTTAGTCTCAGCAATCAATTCGCCGTACATCTGGTCATCTTCCTTCATCATGTTATAGGCGTCGTCACCAGTAATAACGACTGGCATGATGCCTTGTTTTTTCAATGCTTCCTGATAAGCCGGTGTTTTCACAACTTCAGTGAAGGCATCCACCAGCTGTTTCTTAATGTTGTCGTCAACTTTTGCGGTAGTCGCCAGAACCGCCCAGGCGCGCATTTTGACGTTAACATCCAGATTCAGAGCTTCTTTAAAGGTCGGGACATCTGGGAATAATGGGAAACGTTTTTCATCCATGACGCCTAGCACTTTTAAAATACCGGCATCGACCTGAGATTTAACTGAACCAGGTGTCGTTAATACCGCATCAATATGTTCGCCAACTAGGGCGGCGATTGAAGGGCCGGTACCTTCGTTATAAGGAACACGATTAAACTTAGTGCCAGTGATTTTCTCGATATTTATCGTTGCCAGGTCATAAATAGCCCCCATGCCAGAGTTACCCACTTTAATTTTTCCAGGGTTTGCTTTAGCGGCATCAATAAACTCTTGCAGAGTGTTATACGGTGATTTGGCATTAACGACGACGGCAACCGGATCGGCAATAGTGGTAGCTATCGGCGTGAAATCTTTATAAGTCACTGGAGATTTCCCCTGGTGCGGGAACATGGCTAATTCAACGGTAGTCATCACCAGCTTATATCCATCCGGGCGGGCTTTTGCCACTTCAAGCAAACCGGTAATACCATTACCCGCAGGTTTATTTACCGGAACCATCATGGTGCCAGATGGCATTTTGTCGCGAGCAAATTCAATTACAGTACGAGCAGAAGTATCAGTGCCACCACCTGGATTCTTTGGAATAACAACATCAATATTCTTTTTTGGATAGGTAAGAGTTTGTTCAGCATGTACCGCCCCAAAAGGCAGCAGCATCAATAAGGCACATAACAGGTTCTTCTTCATAGGGTACTCCGCTGTTTTTATTTATTGTGGGTAATGACTTGGTAAACGATGTTTGTTCGATTAAATGTCCACGTCAGATGTAAAACGTCCCCTTCGGCAATAATGGCTGGGTAGGAAAATTCACCTTTGCTGTGTTCCAAAGCCCAGGGCTGCGACCACGTAGCACCATTATCTTGTGATCCCAACAAGGCAATCGGATAACGGCGCCCCCAGTTTCCTTCAACAGGATTACACGCTAGGACCAGAGTACCGCAGTCCAGACGAGCCACATCAATTCCACTGTTATTATTGGGAAGCGACGTGGCATAAGCAGCGCACCAGCTTCGGCCATAATCAAAAGAATCAGTACGATAGATCTTTCCACGCGTACTGCGTAGCAACGCGTGAATATTTCCCGGTTGCGATTCCCACAACGTGGGCTGAATCACACCATCCCAGGCGAACACTTGCTGCAAGTCGCATTCCCACAGTGCATCGTCTTTAAGACCTTGCCAGATATTTTCCTCTTGGCCATGAACAGGTTGCTGATGTTCAAAAGGAATGTCGACTTTGAACCAGGATTCTCCACGGTCAGAAGAAATATCGACAAAGGCATCCCAGTGCCGCTCGTTTTCTGTAGAACCCGGAGCTAACCACTCACCGTTGCTCATCACCAGAAGTTTGTTTTTTACGGGACCACGCGGCATTGGATCGCCATTGATTAAGGCACGTGGTTCGCTCCAGCTAAGGCCTCCATCGTGAGAAACCGCAACACGCGTGGCCCAAGTGTGCACATCCGGCCCGACTTTATAAAATAGCCACACCGTCCCTTGCTGGTAATGCAGCACGGGATTCCAGTGCGCCATCCCCTCTTCAGCCATGATGCGCTGCGCGGGTTGCCATTCATTATTTTGCGCACGTGCGAGCCAAATTGCGGTATTACCACAGCCCTCTTTACTCCCTGCAAAAAATGCCACCAGAACACTTTGCTGTTCGGGCAATATCACCAGCGTCGAAGCATGACATTGGGCAAAATCCGTTTGTGATTCAGGCAACAAGAACTGGCGACTTTTTTGGGTGAAGGACATCCACTCTCTCCTTAAATCGCCAGTGTTTTCTTAATATCTCGCCCCAATTGCACCATGCTATCGATCGCCTGCGGGAAGAAGGTTTCACTGTAACCTTGGCTGGTGCGAACCCGACAAATATGGGTCGAGAAATTACCAATTTGTTGCTGGAAAGATTTGGCACACACCGGGTAATCCAGGTTTTCAGCCAGCGCCGCAGTAGAAAGGTAATCTGCCAGTCGACGCGCTTTGTCCGGCTGGCTTTGCCAGTTTTCATATAGCCAGACATACAACTCAGGATGGAAGTTAGCCATCACGCCGCTGTATGCCTGGCATCCTGCCTGCAGTGAAGCCAGTAACGTTTGGCTATTCGCATTGGCCAAATGCAGACGACTGCCTTTGGTCAACTCCAGGCGGCGCGTAATTATCGGCAGGCTACAACAGGTGTCTTTGATGAAGGTATAACGGCCACTTTGCGCACACCATGCGACTGTTTCTTCACTTAACAGTCGTTTGTACGGGAAGGGACATTCGTAAATACCCAGATCCACATGTTTAGGCACATCTGCGGTCAGGCGCTGTAAATTTTCCAGTGCCAGCGCATCGCTTTCACCAGCCAGAGCCAGCCGGTTACTGATGAGGATCACCGCATCTACACCGGTATCAGACATTTTAATAAGCTGTTCACGCTGGTGGTTGAATGCATTCGCGGTATGTCCGGATGCCACAACCGGCACTCGCCCATCCACACATTTCACGACAAATCGCACCAATTCGAGGGATTCTTCATCGCTGAGGAAAAACATTTCACTCGACTGACAGTCTGCAAATAAACCATGCACACCTGCCGACAGATACCACTCGATTAAGCGTTCAAGCGACGACCAGTCGATCTCTTTTTGTTCGGTAAATGGCGTTAACATCACCGGCCAAATACCACGGTATTTTTGTTCGTTCATCAACTCGCCCTCTTACAACATCCGAATCGCGTCACCGGCAATCTGCACCCTAATTCCTTGGGTCAGCGACTGGGCAACAAAGGCCTGCAATACCGTTTGCAGTTCATTTTCTGGCACATAGGCCACTGTCAGGTGATTACTTTGGTGGCCCGCCATCAGGTCATCACGTCCAACACCATCAAGTACCGCATTGAGCAGTGGCCATTCGTAGCAAGTAGCGCGACGGCGGCGTTCAAACTCATCAGTTGGTAATTCCACGGCATGCCCGGTACCGATATGCATGATGACATCACACCCTTCGTAATGCGCTCGCGCCCAAATAAAGCGCCCGGCCTTGCCCTGCCCGCTGATGGTTGATCCACCATAAGGGAAGTACATCGCTGGCTGACGGTAACCCGTAGCACCGGCAATACCGCCTTTCAGATGTTCAAACGGTACGGCGCCCGAGATTTCAAGATCCCAATAGAAAGTGCCCTGATATTCACTGCCCCAGCGGATGTCATGCAACGTGGTTTCGGCAGGCAGAGAGAATGAAGTTAATAAGCGCCATAACATGGTTTGCGGGATAGCGGTGCCCATGTCCACTTCGTTGATACATGGAATAGGTTGCCCGGCACAGATGATGTTGCCCTGCTCGTCCGGGATCGGGAATCGTTCAGTAGAGCCAATTGCGCCTTCTGCAAAATCAGAGGCAGCACAGCTATCTTTCAATCCTTGCTGATACTGGACACCCACCGCAGACAGACCAAAACGCTGCACAAATCGCGCCATGGCAATCATCATTGCGCACTGTTCTTTAACCTGCTCGCGGGTCAGTTCTTCACGGTCATTTTCGCCAAACTGGAATTTCATGCCACGTTCCTGATACCAGTTGAGGCACTCTTCACGCAGTTCATCAGGCACTTTTGCCATCTCAACCAATAATGCCGACTGAGATAACGATTCGATTGGCATACCGATATTCACCATCGCTTGCTGCGGAAATACGCCGTTAATCATCCCCATGCAGAAAGTGTCAAAAAGGCCAAGAATCTCTTTGTTTTTCAGAATGAATTCACCGGCTTTACGCCCCATATCCCCCGCAGATGTCGCCATTACCGAATGTGTTGGTGCGACATCTTTCAGGTAACGGGTCGGATGCTGCAATGAACCGTAGCGCAGCCAGGTTTTCAGGCCGTTAAGGAACAAATCGTCATCAAAATTTTCTGACCACAGACGCGAGTAGGATTTGCCAAGGCTGGTTAGAGAGCCCGCCAGGCACAACATGCCAACTAATCCAGGCCAAGTACCATCGAAATTTGCCAGTAGTAAAACTGGGCCTTTGTGATGTACCAGCGAAGGGGCGACGTGATGCGAATATTGCCAGGCAGTCAATAAAACAATCACTGGTGCATTTTCATCAATCTGAGCAAATAAATCGCTGCCCTGGCGTTGGCTGCTGATAAATCCATGACCACGTTCTTCATCAATCGGATGAGCACGTATCATGCTATAGCCCAGAGAACTCAAAGCATCCTGCAATTTCGCTTCGTATTTTTGCTGCACCGGCCAGCAGGCAAGATTCGCTGATTCGCGTAAATCAGCATTGGTCACCATCAGGATTTCATTTTTACCCGCGGTTATTTTTTGAGGCACAGAAGGTAGAGTTTGCGTAATCACGTTCTTATTCCTTTTATGTAATTAATTAGCCCCGAGGTATTGCTGCATAACAGCCTGATAGCGCTGCTGGTCCTGATACATTTGCAGATACACCTGATATTTCGCGTCGTGGAATGCACGGTGTGCATGGTCCGGTTTAATAGTCTTATCGAGTCTGACCATTGCCCTGGCCGCGCTTGAAAAACTGTCAAATACCTTGCAGGCAACAGCACCGTTGAGTGCAGCTCCCAGCGTGACGGCATCTTCTTCTTCAACCAGATAGATAGAGCGCCCGGTGGCGTTAGCATATTCACGTAACCAGAGCGGATTTTTGCTCGCCCCACCGCATAACGTTATGGAGTCAATTCGCTGCCCGTGTTGTTCCATGGTTTCGATAATGTGACGAGTGCCATAAGCGATAGCTTGCAACGTGGCGAGATACAGCCGGGCCAGAGCTTGCTGACCCTTTTCAAGCGTTATCCCGGCGACCATTCCTTTAGCGCTGGCATCTGATCGCGGTGAACGGTTGCCATGGTGATCCGCCAGAATATGCAGTTGGCGTGTAGGGTATTGTTCGGTTTTTTCTAGTTCCGCAACCCAGTGGTTGAGGATTTGATATACGCTACAACCCAGTGCAGCAGCTTCATTTTTCAACCCAGGCCACGCATCGCTTTGCATCAACGTCCAGTCAACCAGTGCACCAGCAGCACTTTGCCCACCCTCGTTCAGCCACCAGCCTGGGTACATTGCCGCAAAGTAAGGCCCCCAGACGCCAGGGACAGATTTGGCTTCCTGGCTTACAATCATGTGGCAATTCGACGTCCCGCTAATTAGTGCAAGATTGGCTTCAGGCGCGGTAGCTACCAATGCCAGGCCGCCAGCATGAGCATCGATTAAACCGCTAGCGACAATCACATTGCTGGTTAGACCCAACTGGATTGCTGAGTCTGAGCACAGTGCGCCAACGGGTTGCCCAATTTGAATAATCTGTGGTGGAATTTTGTTAACTAAATCAGTTAATTCAATAGATTCCAGCAAACTTTGGCTAAATCGTTCTTCATGCGCGAGATAATTCCATTTACAGGTCAGCGTGCAGACACCTGCAGCATCTACACCTGTTGCACGCCAAACGAGGTAATCGGCCAAATCAAAAAAGCGCCAGGTAGATGCGTAACGCTCTGGATAGTGCTGTTTCAGCCAGAGAATTTTAGGTAATTCCATCTCAATGCTGACTTGCCCGCCAACGTATTGCAGCGCTGAATCATTCGTCTCATTGATACACTGAGTTTCAACGCCTGCCCGGTGATCCATCCACATCACAATGTCATGATCGGCATCCCCTTCCTCGCCAACCGCCACTGACTGGCCGCGATCGCCTACCGCCACAAGAGAACAAGTCGCATCGAATCCAATAGATGCCACTTGCTGGGGTTGCACGCCCGCAAGACCTATCGCTTCACGCACCGTTGTGCACACTTGTTGCCAGATATCACTGGAGGATTGTTCGACCCGATTGGGCGGATAATGAAACTGCTGGATAGGGCGTACTGAAAATGCCAAGCGGGTTCCATCCATAGTGAAAATACCTGCTCTGACACTTGCAGAACCAACATCAACGCCAACAAATAATTTAGTCATTTTTCTGCTCTCATCGGCTACTGCGTCGAGAAAGCATATTGGTTTAGTGAATAAGTAAACACAACTCGCCGCTGTCTATTTTGTGATCAGCCCGACAAGGCGTGGCTTGCTTCAAATGAAGATCAAAGGTTAACTATTTGTTTTTGAAAGGTTTAATTGAGAGTGATTTTTGTACTATTTTTAGGGCGGGGGCTGAAAAAATCCAGAGAGTAAAACGGGCCGGAATGATTTCATTCTGGCCCGTTTTACGTCTAACAACAGGAATTACGTCCCGGAATAAATGTCGAAACTAAAGTATTTCGAAGCGAGCTTTTTATAAGTGCCATCCGCAATAATCTGGCTTATCGCTCCATTGAGCGCTTCACGTAATTCGGTATCATCCTTTCGCAAACCAATTGCAGCACCGGCACCGAATAGTTCAGGGTCCTGCAACGCTCCGCCTATCATGGCAAAATCTTTACCCTGCGGTTTATTCAGGAAACTGTATTCCGCCATTACACCAGATAGCACAGCACCATCAATACGCCCGGATTCTAAATCCTGCACCACCAAATCAGCCCCCTGATAAGCAACGACATTTACGCCAGAATTACGCCAGTTTTTATTGGCATAAGCTTCTTGAGCAGATCCTTGCTCAACACCAATCGTTTTACCTTTTAACTGTTCAAGCTCAGGTTTGATGTTGGTATTTTTATGTGCGACCAGAAATACTGGGCCGTTATAAATTTTATCGGTAAAGGCGACCTGCTCTTTTCGTTTTTCCGTCATATACATCCCGGAAAGAATGGCATCAAACTTTCTGGCTTGCAGCGCAGGAATAATCGCATCGAAATTATTCTCTACCCACACGCATTTCGCCTGAAGTTTCTCGCAAATAGCATTCCCTAAATCAATATCAAAGCCGACTACCTTGCCATTAGCGTCTTTTGATTCAAAAGGGGCAAATGTCGGGTCCACACCAAAACGAATTTCTTTAATATTATTTGCCAATGCCGAAGTTGTCGCCAGCAGAGCAATTAATGGCAGAATGTATTTTTTCATATTAGCTCCAGCAGTTAACGACAATAAGTTTGGACTAAGCGGGAAAAGAACGAGGCGCCGGTAGAAATAATGTCATCATTAAAGTCATACCCTGGGTTATGCACCATACAGCCACCCTTATCGCCCTTCTCTCCATTCCCTAACAGGAAATAACTACCCGGACGCTCTTGCAGCATAAAAGCAAAATCTTCGCTGCCGGTCGAAGGGAGAACTTTATCGAGCACCGCATCTTTACCAAAGAACTCAACGGCCAGCTCCCGGGCAAACGCCGTTTGCTCATCATCATTAATCAGCACTGGATAGGAGTCGTAAACTTCCACTTCACAACTTGCACCAAAACTTTGAGCAGTAAAATCTGCTAACTCTTCAATCCGTTTAATCAGCAGATCGCGGATCTCCGGCTTCATCGCGCGCACGGTTAATTCCATCACCGCAGTATCTGGAATAACGTTGGAAGCAATGCCCGACTGGAATGTTCCCACGGTAACAATCGCGGTTTCACCCGGAGTGACATTACGAGAAACAATGGTTTGCAACGCGGTAATTAACGCAGCCCCAGTGACGATTGGGTCGACAGTACGATGTGGATAAGCACCGTGGCCGCCATAACCTTTGATGGTAATTTTTACCGTATCCGCCGAGGCCATGAAATTGCCGGAATAGAACCCGAGCTTCCCTGTTGGCAAGCCAGGCATATTGTGGAGGGCAAAAACTCGGTCACAAGGGAAGCGGTCGAATAACCCGTCTTTAATCATTAAATCTGCACCGCCAATCGCTTCTTCGGCTGGCTGGAAAATAAGATGCACAGTGCCATTAAACTCACAGGCATTTGAGGCAATATATTTCGCTGCAGCTAATAAGATGGTGGTGTGGCCATCATGCCCGCAGGCATGCATTTTGCCAGGCACTGTACTGGCCCAGGGTAAATTGGTTTCTTCAAAAATAGGTAATGCATCCATATCAGCACGCAGGCCAATAGATTTATTCGAATCCCCTTTTTTCAAAGAACCCACAACACCAGTAGTGCCAATTCCTCGAGTGACTTTATATCCCCAGGATTCAAGTTGCTTTGCTACTAAATCACTGGTTTTAAACTCTTCCAGACTTAATTCTGGGTTTGCATGCAGATAATGACGTATTGCAATCATCTCATCTTCTGATGCTTTTATTTCTGGAATAACGAAATCCGTCATGCTGCGCTCCGGTGGAGTTATAAGTGTTTGTGTTTGCATAAACAACTTAGCTGGATAACGTTTTAATGCAAGCAGGAATACTTATGACGCGGAGTGAAACATTCAAAATATTAATAGATAATTTTGATGTAAGTGTTAAAAAGAAAAACCCCGCGAACGGGGTTTTTAATAATTCTAAATGCCAGAACCAATATTAGAATGGAATATCGTCATCGAAATCCATTGGTGGTTCATTGTTAGATGGTGCTGGAGCGCTCTGCTGCGGGCGAGATTGTTGCGCGCCGCCGCTGAACTGGTTACCACCTTGCTGCGGTTGCTGAGGCTGACCCCAACCACCTTGTTGTTGGCCTGGAGCACCGCCGCCGGCAGGAGCACCACCTGCTGCACGTCCACCCAGCATTTGCATGGTGCCGCCAACGTTAACCACGACTTCGGTAGTGTACTTTTCAACACCAGCCTGGTCAGTCCATTTACGAGTTTGCAATGCACCTTCGATATAAACCTGGGAGCCTTTACGCAGGTATTCGCCTGCTACTTCTGCCAGTTTGCCAAACAGCACTACACGGTGCCATTCAGTTTTTTCTTTGGTTTCGCCGGTTTGCTTATCGCGCCAGGACTCTGACGTGGCCAGAGTAATGTTGGCAACTGCGCCACCATTTGGCATGTAGCGTACTTCCGGGTCTTGACCCAGATTCCCGACGAGAATCACCTTGTTTACGCCTCTGCTGGCCATGATCGTGTCTCCTGAAACGTTTAATAAGTAGTGTAAACCCTCGATTCTACCACGCCACCCCTAATCTTTATAGCTGCGGGATGCATTCCAGAATCTCGGTAGGATATACATTATTGCATTAAAGCACTGGATATCCATTCAGGTTTTATTGTGTCATAATTAGCCGTTTGTGATCGTCGGCGGCCTCCAGTGCGGCCTGGCAAAGAGCGTTTAAACCGGGAAAGGTGAATGGATAAGATCGAAGTTCGGGGCGCCCGCACCCACAATCTCAAAAATATTAACCTCGACATTCCACGCGACAAGCTGATTGTCGTGACTGGGCTTTCGGGTTCTGGCAAATCCTCACTGGCTTTCGACACCTTATACGCCGAGGGGCAACGTCGTTACGTTGAGTCTCTCTCCGCCTATGCGCGTCAGTTCCTGTCGTTGATGGAAAAGCCTGATGTCGACCACATTGAAGGCTTGTCGCCTGCGATTTCTATCGAGCAGAAATCTACCTCGCACAACCCGCGTTCCACCGTCGGCACTATCACTGAAATTCATGACTACCTGCGCCTGCTATATGCCCGCGTAGGTGAGCCGCGTTGCCCGGATCACAATGTTACTCTTGCGGCGCAAACCGTGAGTCAGATGGTCGATAACGTTTTAGCTCAGCCTGAAGGCAGGCGCCTGATGCTGCTTGCGCCAATCATTAAAGATAGAAAAGGCGAGCACAGCAAAACGCTGGAAAACCTGGCAAGCCAGGGTTATATCCGCGCAAGGATCGACGGCGAAGTGTGCGATCTATCCGATCCACCAAAACTTGAGCTGCAAAAGAAACACACCATCGAAGTGGTGGTTGACCGTTTTAAAGTTCGTGAGGATTTAGCGCAACGTCTGGCCGAATCATTTGAGACAGCGTTGGATTTATCTGGCGGTTCTGCTGTTGTCGCCGATATGGATGACGAAAAAGCTGAAGAATTGCTGTTCTCGGCAAACTTTGCCTGCCCAATTTGCGGCTATAGCATGCGTGAGCTGGAACCTCGTCTGTTCTCGTTCAACAACCCGGCCGGTGCCTGCCCAACCTGTGACGGGCTTGGCGTGCAGCAATATTTCGACCCGGATCGTGTTGTGCAAAACGGTGAGCTTTCCCTTGCTGGCGGCGCAATTCGTGGCTGGGATCGCCGTAACTTCTATTACTTCACGATGATGCGTTCGCTTGCGGAGCATTATAAATTCGATATCGAAACGCCGTGGAACGAACTGACAGCCAGCGTGAAAAGCGTGGTGCTTAACGGCTCCGGTAAAGAAAGCATTGAGTTCAAATATATAAACGACCGTGGCGACACCTCGGTGCGCCGCCATCCGTTCGAAGGCGTTCTGCATAATATGGAGCGTCGCTACAAAGAGACTGAATCTTCTGCAGTGCGTGAAGAACTGGCGAAATTTATCAGCAACCGTTCATGCGCAAGCTGTGAAGGTACACGCCTGCGTCGTGAAGCACGCCATGTGTTTGTCGAAAACACGCCGTTGCCTACTATCTCTGATATGAGCATCGGCCATGCGATGGAATTCTTCCAGAACATGAAACTCAGCGGCCAGCGGGCGCAAATTGCTGAGAAAGTGCTGAAAGAGATTGGCGACCGCCTGAAATTCCTGGTGAACGTCGGTCTGAATTATCTGTCGCTATCACGTTCAGCTGAAACGCTGTCCGGTGGTGAAGCGCAACGTATTCGTCTGGCAAGCCAGATTGGTGCGGGTCTTGTCGGCGTGATGTATGTGCTCGATGAACCCTCTATCGGCCTGCACCAGCGTGATAACGAACGCCTACTGGAAACTTTGATTCACCTGCGCGATCTCGGTAACACCGTGATTGTGGTTGAGCACGATGAAGATGCTATCCGCGCCGCAGACCATATTATCGATATCGGCCCTGGTGCCGGTGTTCACGGTGGCCAGGTGGTTGCTGAAGGCACCATGCAGGACATCATGGATGTGCCTGAATCCCTGACCGGACAGTTCCTTAGCGGGAAACGTGGAATTGTGGTGCCGAAAAACCGCGTGCCTGCCGATCCGGAGAAAGTACTTAAATTGGTTGGTGCGAAAGGCAACAACCTGAAAGATGTGACACTGACGCTACCGGTAGGTTTGTTTACCTGTGTGACCGGGGTTTCCGGTTCCGGGAAATCAACGCTGATTAACGACACCTTGTTCCCGATTGCTCAAACTCAATTGAATGGTGCAACGCTTGCAGAACCTTCGCCATACCGCGAAGTTCACGGTCTGGAGCATTTCGACAAAGTTATTGATATCGACCAAAGCCCAATTGGCCGTACGCCTCGTTCAAACCCTGCGACTTACACCGGCGTGTTTACGCCTGTGCGTGAGCTGTTTGCAGGTGTGCCAGAATCACGTGCGCGAGGTTATACGCCGGGTCGTTTCAGCTTTAACGTGCGTGGTGGGCGTTGCGAAGCCTGTCAGGGCGACGGCGTGATCAAAGTCGAAATGCACTTCTTGCCGGACATTTACGTGCCGTGCGACCAGTGCAAAGGCAAACGCTACAACCGCGAAACGCTGGAAGTTAAGTACAAAGGCAAGAGCATCCACGAAGTGCTGGATATGACCATTGAAGATGCTCGTGAGTTCTTTGATGCCGTACCTGCGCTGGCGCGTAAGCTGCAAACGTTAATCGACGTGGGTCTGTCTTACATTCGTCTTGGGCAGTCAGCAACGACGTTGTCAGGCGGTGAAGCACAACGTGTGAAACTGGCGCGTGAGCTTTCTAAGCGCGGCACCGGGCAAACGTTGTATATCCTCGATGAACCGACGACTGGCCTGCACTTTGCAGATATTCAGCAATTGTTGGAAGTTCTGCATCAGTTGCGCGACCAGGGCAACACCATTGTGGTTATCGAGCATAATCTGGACGTGATTAAAACCGCAGACTGGATTGTTGACCTTGGCCCAGAAGGCGGTAGCGGCGGGGGCGAAATTCTCGTTTCCGGTACGCCTGAAACCGTGGCGGAATGCGAGGCATCACATACCGCTCGTTTCCTTAAGCCTTTGCTGAAATAGTCGAATCAGTCAGAAAGCTGCTGCCTGGTTTGCTGAGGCAGCAGCGATAATGCCTGCTGATAAGAGGCATCAACCAGATAGTAAATCTGTGAATCCAGAAGCGAGCCATCCAGATAAAGCGTGCTCCAGTGCGCTTTGTTCAAATGCGCGCTAGGATGCACATCACTATGTTGTTCACGTAACAAGTCGGCAAGTGCCGGGCTCGCCTTTAACGACACTGCCGGGCGTGCTTCCACGTCATGCACCATCGCATACATCACATCCGCCACCTTTATTTGTGTGGCCTTCCAGTCGCTATGAACCGTTTGTTCCGCTCCGGGTTTGTTCATGCAGTACTGCAATAGCTCCGAATTGGTCATTTTATTCCCCTTGAGAGACTCCCGTGAAAACGATGTGCTGGCCAGTTTAAGTCGCTGGCACCTCTAAGTGTGCGAGCAACTAGCCAAAAGGTAAAACTCAACGGGGAAATTTTGATGAAAAAAACGGCGATGGGATTGGTATTGCGTCATTAAAACCGATTTTACCCTAAATAATTCGAGTTGCAGGACAAAAGGCTTTAGCCTTTTGAGCAGCGCTTGCGCTGACCTCGACAGAGGCGAGGCTTTGCCGAGTAACGCGGCAAGTGAACTCACCCCAGGAGCTTACTAAAGTAAGTGACTGGGGTGAGTAAGCGCAACCAACACACCTGCAGCTTGAAGTATGACGGGTAAATTAATATTCAGAGTTAACAATCACTTCTTCGCCAAATGCCCCTGCTTTTGGCAATGGCTGATAGCTGGAGTTTGAAGCGCGTAGCAGGCGAATACCTCTCGCACCTACGTCCTGAGCAGCAGTAATATCGCCGTCTGAGTCACCGTAGAACACTTTGATTTTCTTATCTTTCAGCCACTGCGTCTTCGTATTTTGCCCAGGTTTATCACCAGCAAAAATAACCGGGTTAACGCTGGCTTGCGGGATCAGGAAATCATTTTGTAGCGTTTGGGTCACGGTTTCTGTTTTGGTCTGGCTGCGGCCTGTCACAAAGTAGATGCTGTCGCCGCGTTTGAGGTGCATGGCGATAAGATTTTTCGCCACTTCTTTTGGCATACTGAACTCATCCCAGCCGTTGTTCATTTTTTCCCAGAAAGCAGGGTTTTTCAGGTAATCCTGTTTCCCTGGAGAAAACTCTTTTTGCCCGCGATAGAAGCCAGGGCTTGAGAAAAGCACCGTGTCGTCAATATCGAAACCAACCGCTATCGGGGCACGCCCCAACAGGCTATTTTCAATTTGAGCAACGGAAACCCAGTGAACAGGAACTTGCTGAGCCAGTTGTGCAACAGTCACACCAGGGTTGAGCTGAGCAGGTACAGATTCCTTAGCAACAACAGACTGATTCAATCCCAATAACAAACAAACGGCACTTAATGCCATAGTTAGCTTACGCATCATTTTCCCTTTAATTATGATTAGTGAGGGTGATAAAGCAGAACAGATGGTCAAAAATCAATTCGACCATACCGATGCGAAAGCGCCAGAGGAAGGAATTTTTCAAGATTTATCATAGAAAAAGGCGATGATCACACATCGCCTTTTTAAGATTAAAAGTAAGTGAGTACTTACATTACAGCTGCAAACGCCTGTGCCACACGCTGTACGTTATTGCTGTTAAGTCCTGCGACACACATCCGCCCGCTGGCGATCAGATACACGCCAAACTCATCACGCAGGCGGTCAACCTGTTCCGAGCTCAGGCCGGTATAGCTGAACATGCCACGTTGTTGCAGCAGATAGTCGAAGTTGCGATCTGGCATTTCCGCTTTCAGCACGGAAACCAAAGCCTGGCGCATATCAAGAATACGGCGACGCATGGTTTCTACTTCAGCCAGCCAGTTGGCTTTCAGTTGTTCGTCGTTCAACACCAACGCCACCACCTGCGCACCAAAGTTTGGCGGGCTGGAGTAGTTACGGCGTACGGTCGCTTTTAGCTGACCCAGTACACGGCTTGCAGTTTCCGCGTTTTCACAGACAACAGAAAGGCCGCCGACACGCTCGCCATACAGCGAGAAAATCTTCGAGAACGAGTTGCTGACCAACGCTGGCAACCCGGCGCTGGCAATTGCACGAATCGCGTAAGCATCTTGTTCCATGCCTGCACCAAAGCCCTGATAAGCGATATCAAGGAAAGGAATCAGCTCGCGAGCTTTAAGGATTTCGACGACTGCATCCCACTGGGAATCGGTCAGGTCAGAACCTGTCGGGTTATGACAGCACGGATGCAGCAGTACGATACTTTGTGCAGGTAGGGTATTCAGGGTTTCCAGCAATGCTTCGAAGCGCACACCATTGGTCTCGGTATCGAACCACGGGTAGGTATTCACTTCAAAACCCGCACCGCCAAAGATAGCGACATGATTTTCCCAGGTCGGATCGCTGACCCACACCTGGGAATTTGGGAAATAAGTTTTCAGGAAATCCGCACCCACTTTCAACGCACCGGAGCCACCAAGTGTTTGAATAGTGGCGATACGGCCTTCCAGCAACGCCGGGTGGTTTTCACCAAACAGCAGCGGAGCAATCGCGCTGCGGTAGCTGTTCAGACCTTCCATTGGCAGGTAAATAGATGCGCCATGCGGCGTAGCATTCAGGCGTTCTTCAGCTTGAGCCACGGCCTGCAACTGCGGGATGATCCCATCTTCGTTGTAATAGAGGCCAATGCTGAGGTTGACCTTGTCGCTACGCGGATCAACTTTGAAACGTTCCATAAGGGAAAGGATTGGGTCGCCAGCATAGGCGTCAACTTTTTGAAACACGGTGAGGTTCTCCTGGTTTACAGTGTCGCGGACAACCAATGTAAACCGGAAGTTGGGGCGAGATCGAGGGGTTTATGCTTAGAAACACCCCTCTCCCTGAGGGCGGTCTCTTATACACAACTCACTCAGGCAATCTTGTCAGGGTGAGATCTTTAAGCCTCGTTGATTTTCCGTTCACCCGTGCGTTCAGTTATCTCTTTCATTCCCGAAAACGGTGAACGTATCAAGGAGAGAACGCCCTCTCCTTGATAATCCTGGCGCCCGGTCATTAAATTGCCGCTGCGCGGTAAACCCCAGCTTATCCCCAACATCAGGGTCGTTCGCGACTCGCTCCCGGCGGATCGCTCTCTTTCGCTGCTCCCGGCAGCTCAACCCTGATTTATGGGGAACACTGGGGGCAATTTATACCGGGTACAAGGTCAAAACCCGCTCGGTGCTGTCTTTGGGTTTTGACGTTGACCTTTGGTTCCGGCTTCAATCGCTATATGAAACACGGAACACCGGGTGAACGGAACTGTCTCCCAACTTAAAACGATGAGACTAAGAGACAGCCCCGAGGGTGAGGGGGAAAGCCAGAAAACTAGTCCAGATACTCCATAGCAACCCTTGACGTCAGGCGCGTGATAAGTTCGTAAGCACTCACTTTTGTGATTTCAGCAATACGTTCAACCGGCAGGCTATCGCCCCACATCACCACGCTATCACCCACTTTGTCTGCTGACTGCGGGCCAAGATCGACACAAATCATGTCCATCGCCACACGCCCGACAATTGGCACTTCACGACCATTCACCAGCACAGGGGTGCCAGAAGGCGCTGCGCGCGGGTAGCCATCTCCATAACCAATAGCAACCACACCCAGACGAGTATCGCGCTCGGCAATCCATGTACCGCCGTAACCGACCGCTTCACCGGCTTTGTGCGCACGCACCGCAATCAGACTGGAAGTCAGTGACATCACCGGCTGACAACCAAAATCTGTGCCGCACGATTGTTGCTCCAACGGAGAAACGCCGTACAAGATAATGCCTGGGCGAACCCAATCCATATGCGAGGCTGGCCACAACAGGATGCCACCAGATGCGCCAATAGAACGCTCTCCAGGCTTGCCCGCGGTAAACGAATTGAAAATATCGAGCTGGCGCAGTGTGGCGTCAGATTCTGGTTCATCTGCACGGGCAAAATGGCTGACGATATTCACCGGCTGGCTGACATTTTTGCAGCGGGAGAGACGCTGATAAAACGCCTCTGCTTCTTCAGGCAAGATACCCAACCGATGCATGCCGGTATCCAGTTTCATCCACACGGTAATCGGATGGCTTAACTCAGCCTGTTCCAGTGCTTCAAGCTGTTCGATGCAGTGGATGGCAGTCTGGAAATTTTGCTCGGCAATGGTCGCAAGGTCGCTTGCATTAAAGAAGCCTTCCAGCAGCAGAATGGGCTGAGTGATCCCACCCGCACGCAAGCGAACACCTTCCTCAAGACGGGCCACGCCGAAGGCATCAGCATCGGTCAGTGTTTGGGCTGTCTCCAGCAGACCATGCCCATATGCGTTTGCTTTCACAACCGCCACCATACGGCTGGCTGGAGCCAGTTCGCGCAGGCGTTGCAGATTATGTCGCAGAGCGCGGCGGTTAATTTTTACGGTTGCCGCTTGCATGTTCGTTCCTTGCTAAAAATTAAATATGGGATACCACAAATCCTCAAAATCATTCGTTTCACAACAAGGCGGCAAGAGAACTCGTCCCGATGAGCTTACTAAAGTAAGTGATTCGGGCGAGTGAACGCAGCCAACACAGTTGTGGCACGAAGGATGAAGAGGATTTAGTCTTCGTCGTACTGAGGGCCTGCATAGTTATCGAAACGCGAGAACTGCCCGTTAAACGTCAGGCGCACGGTGCCGATTGGGCCGTTACGCTGCTTACCGAGGATGATTTGCGCGATGCCTTTCTCGTCACTGTTGTCGTTATAAACTTCGTCACGATAGATAAACATAATCAAGTCGGCATCCTGCTCGATGGAGCCGGATTCACGTAAGTCGGAGTTCACCGGGCGTTTATCGGCACGTTGTTCCAAAGAACGGTTCAACTGCGAGAGCGCCACTACTGGCACCTGTAGCTCTTTTGCCAGCGCTTTTAGTGAGCGCGAAATCTCGGCAATTTCCAGCGTACGGTTGTCGGACAGCGACGGCACACGCATCAATTGCAGGTAGTCGATCATGATAAGGCTCAGGCCACCATGTTCGCGGTAGATACGGCGCGCGCGGGAGCGCACTTCCGTTGGCGTCAGGCCTGAGGAGTCATCAATGTACATGTTGCGTTTTTCAAGCAAGATGCCCATGGTGCTGGAAATTCGCGCCCAGTCTTCATCATCAAGCTGGCCGGTACGGATTTTGGTTTGGTCGACGCGTGACAGCGACGCAAGCATACGCATCATGATTTGTTCGCCGGGCATCTCGAGGCTGAAAATCAGCACCGGTTTTTCCTGCAACATCGCGGCGTTTTCGCACAAGTTCATCGCAAAGGTGGTTTTACCCATCGACGGACGCGCCGCCACAATGATCAGATCCGATTTTTGCAGACCCGCTGTTTTCTTGTTCAAGTCCTGGTAGCCGGTGTCGACGCCCGTTACGCCATCATGTGGCGTCTGGTACAGCGTTTCGATACGCGAGACTGTCGCTTCGAGGATTTGGTCGATACTTTTCGGGCCTTCGTCTTTATTCGCACGGCTCTCAGCAATCTGGAACACACGGGATTCGGCGAGGTCGAGCAAATCTTCACTGGTTCGCCCTTGAGGGTCGTAACCGGCATCGGCGATTTCATTCGCCACAGAAATCATTTCACGCACTACGGCACGTTCGCGCACGATATCAGCATAGGCACTAATGTTCGCAGCACTTGGCGTATTTTTTGATAATTCGGCCAGATAGGCGAAACCACCGACACTTTCCAGGTTGCCCTGAAGTTCCAGAGATTCAGAAAGCGTGATCAGGTCGATTGGCTTGCTCATTTCGAGCAAACGCTGCATTTCGGTGAAGATCATGCGGTGTGGACGGCTGAAAAAATCGTTAGCCACGACGCGCTCGGAAACGTTATCCCAGCGTTCGTTGTCCAGCATTAAACCGCCCAACACCGACTGCTCCGCTTCCAGAGAATGTGGCGGCATTTTCAGCCCTTCCATCTGACGATCGCGGGGTTCTTTCGGTTTGTTGAAGGGTTTATTTCCTGCCATAGTGAGGGCGTTACCAAAATCAGATAAGAGAGACGAGAGTTTACTCTATCTCCCTCCGAGGAAACAGAAGGAGTTCTCATGGCAACACGCATTGAATTTAGTCAGCACGGCGGACCAGAAGTCTTAAAAGTTGTTAAATTCACCCCAACCGCACCCGCAGAAAACGAAGTCCAGGTTGAGAACAAAGCGATTGGTATCAACTACATCGACACCTATATTCGCAGCGGTTTATACCCACCTCCGATGCTACCAAGCGGCCTCGGCACTGAAGCTGCGGGCGTAGTCAGTAAAATTGGCAGCGCGGTAACACATATTAAAGTTGGCGATCGTGTGGTCTATGCACAGTCAGGACTTGGCGCTTACAGCAGTGTTCATAACGTACCGGCAGATAAAGTAGCAAAACTCCCGGACGCTATCTCTTTCGAACAAGCTGCTGCTTCCTTCCTTAAAGGGCTGACGGTCTATTATCTGCTGCGTAAAACCTACGATATTAAAGCCAACGAAGTTTTCTTGTTCCATGCCGCAGCCGGCGGCGTGGGGCTGATTGCCTGCCAGTGGGCAAAAGCGCTGGGTGCCAAATTAATTGGCACTGTCGGTTCTGCGCAAAAAGCAGAAAGCGCCAAAAAAGCCGGAGCCTGGCAAACCATTAACTATCGCGAAGAGAATCTTGTCGAACGCGTGAAAGAGATAACCGGCGGCAAGAAAGTGGCGGTGGTTTATGACTCGGTCGGGAAAGATACTTGGGAATCGTCGCTCGATTGCCTGCAACGGCAAGGTTTGATGGTGAGTTTTGGGAACTCTTCCGGCCCGGTGACGGGCGTGAATCTGGGGATCCTGAACCAGAAAGGCTCGCTGTATGTTACGCGTCCGTCACTAAATGGTTACGTCACCACGCGTGAAGAGCTGGAAGAAGCGTGCAACGAGCTGTTCTCGTTGATTGCCAGCGGCGTGATAAAAGTGGATGTGGCGGATAGCCAGAAGTTTGCCCTGAGCGATGCTGCACTGGCTCATGCAACACTTGAGAGCCGCAGCACGCAAGGTTCTAGTTTGCTGATTCCATAAAAGAATTTGGGCCTCCCGAGGGAAGCCCATTCTTTTTTGTTCGCTCTGTATGTAGGGTACAGCGCGATGAATTCGTTTTTTTGCAACCCGGTAATAATGTCAGGTTTGGTAAATAATTGATATCCCACAGCCCGCGAACTTAGCCAGAAAGATGCGAGGTTGTGATCAACTCCGCAATACCTGAGCAATTCACACGGTTATTGCTGCTAAAATTTAGCGCTTATCCGCAACCAACGACAAAGCATGTTCCACAACGTCGATTCCTGCACCGGCTTTATGGGCATTTTCACTCAGATAACGACGCCATTGGCGCGCACCCGGAATACCCTGGAAAAGTCCCAACATATGGCGAGTGACATGGCCTAAATAAGTGCCGTTTGCCAGTTCACGCTCAATGTACGGATACATGGCACGAACCGCTGCAACGGTGTCGATTTCCGGCGAATCAATACCAAAAATCTCCCGGTCAACCGCCGTCAGCAGGCCAGGGTTTTGATAGGCTTCGCGCCCCACCATTACGCCGTCCATATGTTCCAGATGCGTTTTAGCTTCTTCCAGCGTTTTAATTCCACCGTTAATCGCCATCGTCAGATGCGGGAAATCACGCTTTAACTGATAAACACGCGGGTAATCCAGCGGTGGAATTTCACGGTTTTCTTTCGGGCTTAAACCAGAAAGCCAGGCTTTACGGGCGTGGATGATAAACATCTCGCATTCACCCTTCCCGGCTACCGTGCCAATAAAATCGCAGAGAAATTCGTAGCTATCCTGGTCGTCAATGCCGATACGCGTTTTGACAGTAACCGGAATAGAAACCACATCACGCATCGCTTTAATACAATCGGCAACGCGCTGCGCGTCCGCCATTAAACACGCGCCAAACATGCCATTTTGCACACGATCTGACGGGCAACCCACGTTCAGGTTAATTTCATCGTAGCCGCGCTCTTGCGCCAGTTTCGCGCAAATAGCCAATGCAGCCGGATCGCTACCGCCTAATTGCAGCGCGATAGGATGCTCGTCTTCGCTGTACGCCAGATAGTCCCCTTTGCCATGAATAATTGCACCGGTTGTCACCATTTCGGTGTACAGCAGTGTCTGGCTAGATAACTGACGCAAAAAATAACGGCAGTGGCGATCGGTCCAGTCAAGCATCGGCGCAATAGAGAAACGATGTGGCTGGAAAGGAGTCTGGCTGATTTGTGAGGACATAGGCACTGGCGTTTACGGGCTACGGTTAAAAAAGGGTCGCTACTATAGCATAAAGCAGCGTCGGGACACCCGCTCGTCCCGACTGCTATTTTTATCAGAAGGTAACGCTAAGCTGCGCTCCGGCCCCCCATGTCTGGTCTTCGCCGTATAGCCCCATTAAATCAACATGAACACGATTAAATGGCGCAAAACCAACACCGCCGGTAAAGACGTTGCTGTCGTTTGATTTGACGTCGGCACGATAACCCGCACGCACGGCAAGCCATGGCAGCGGCGTAATTTCTGCACCGACGCCAACGTACTGCGAGTCTTCTTCGCTTTTGAAGCCTTTGGTTTCGGTGAGATCACCATCGGCGCTAAGGGTGATGAGATCGTTATGCCAGGCTACACCAGCCGTCACCAATGGACGAATCTGGTACGTGTCTTTGTAGTTAGTTGTCTCACCGGTTCTGCCATTGGTGATCAGAATATCTTTGGTATCAATGTCACGCGAAATCAGGTTCTGACCGCTCAGACCAACCGTCCAGTTTTCGCCGAAATCGGCCGCCAGGCCCGCATCCACATTGAAACCGGTATCATCATTGCGATAGCGGCTGCTATTCCAGTCACTGCTATCGTAGTTATAAATCGAGGTGGTGTAGTTATAGAGCCAGGTTTTTTGCAACTTCGGTGTGACGCCAAAAGAAACCGGCACTCCACCGAGATCAAACTCCTTCGCAAGCGCCACGCCATAGTCAGAGACAATAGCCGCACGGCCAGAAGCAGTAGAATTCAGATTGCTGGTGATAACATCGGAGCCATTAATAGCGGCATCAAACGCAACGCCCCCGGCCACTGCCCGAGAACCGGCGATGCTATTGAGATAATCGATATCTTGCTGATCGATGGAAGAACTAACATGCGCACGCGCATAGGCTTTTGCGACAAAAGCCACTGAAAGCACGTCGTTTGGAATACTGACTGCGATACTGGCACCCGCCTTCGCGTTTGCCGTTTTTCCTTTCAGATCATTCAGCTCACCAGCCAGATCGCCCGCAGCACTCTGAAACTGGCTGAGCGAACCATTTGGATTTAAAAGGATATCCTGCAGGGTGAGATCGTCGATAACGTTTTTGTATTGATCAACCTTATCGCTAATGTCATCAATCTGATCCTGCAGATTATCTTTATCCGTAATTTGCGCACTCACAGACGGTAGAATAACCGTCACTGTGTCGTCCTGCTTAGCCTTAGCCAGCAACGCGGGGTTCGTAAGCACCCCACTTCCGTAGCTCGCGGAAGCGACACCAGTACCACCCATTGCATCACTTCGTGCTTCAGACCATGTGCCCGCCGCATAAGCGTGATTTGCCATAAATAAAGATGCGGCGCTAAACGCCGCCAAAGTTTTCATTTTTTTCATTCACCACACGTCCGTCTGTTGATCAGATGTAATAACTGCCCCTGCCAGTTATGACTGAACAGAGGCGGACTATTGCTGTGAATAAAAGGCTGAAAAGTGGGCTGTTTCGCCCATCGGAATCCCGTTTCTATCCTTCAGGATTATGAGTTCAAAATTTCCATGCAAACTTATTTATAGTTTACCGTTCGGTTTTCGTGAAGGCTGACCGTCATGTGGGCCGAAAAATTGGGGGGGATGATCAATCCATCGATCCTGTCGCTGTGCGGCATAGCCTGGGTTTAGCGGGTAATAAATTCGATTCTCAGCTTTATTTGCCTCCCCCACAATTAGCAGTCGGACTTCATGCTCTGTGTTGTTGATAAAGGTATGGCAGGTACCTGTTCCAGCGGGGAAACCAACGCTATCGCCAGGTTCAAGTGGGTAAAGGTGCCCATTAATCCACACTTGTGGATGCCCTTCGAGCACATAAGCAAACTCTTCTTCGCTGCTTTCAGCATGAGGATAAGATGTGCGGCGACCTGGTAGCAGGCGCTCATGATGAATTCCCAGGCGATTAAGACCCAGCTTGCGGGCCAGTGGCGCGCCAATAGAAAACCGCTCTGCGCTGTCTGGATAAGTCGAATCATCGTCACCTTCTATTTCCTTCCAGTGGCGAATGCAATCAGGTTTATTCATAACAAACTCCGGGATAGTCATCTCAAAAGGTTGTGGCTAAGCGCACCACTCGGCGTTTTTTGCGCGTTGTGATAAAGTGTAGGGCTAATCTACAGGGGAATACTGATGGACATCACGACTTCACAAAACGTGTTAGCGCAGGCTGAAAAACTATGCGAGCAGCGTAATGTGCGCCTGACACCACAACGTCTTGAAGTATTGCGTTTGCTGACTCAGCAAGCAGGCGCTATCAGTGCTTATGATTTGCTGGATTTATTGCGTGCCAGCGAACCGCAAGCTAAACCCCCGACAGTGTATCGTGCGCTCGATTTTCTGCTCGAACAAGGTTTTGTACACCGTGTAGAGTCCACCAACAGCTATGTGTTGTGCAATCTTATCGATCAGCCAACTCACTCATCTGCGATGTTTATTTGTGATCGATGTGGTGCGGTGAAGGAGCGTAGTGCGGAAGGTGTGGAAGATATCATGCACCAACTGGCGGCCCAGTTAGGGTTTGCTCTGCATCATAACGTTATTGAGGCGCATGGTTTATGCAGCGCGTGTGCAGAAGTTGAAGCTTGTAGCCACCCGGATGCTTGCGGGCATGACCACTCCATTCAGAGTAAAAAGAAGTCACGTTAGATTGGTTGGATTTGAGTTGAATGGAACGGTACATCCATGTACCTGGGCAGGGTAGCCTTGAGAACTAACACATCTAAGGGAAACTAATTACCAACGGTATTTGTTGCGAGTTTCCCAATCAACGACTTCTTCCTCTGCCTTATCCTTTTCGTACCCATAACGCTCTTGAATTTTACCGACAAGCTGATCGCGTTTGCCTTCGATGACAGTCATATCATCGTCAGTCAGTTTGCCCCATTTCTCTTTTACTGTGCCTTTAAACTGTTTCCAGTTACCGCCGATTTCGTCTTTATTCATAATAATATCCTCATCGTTCGGGGAAGAACTGCTAAAAAATTACCAACGTCCAATGTGCTGCCATTTGGCCAACACCACTCTATCTGCTGGACGTGATAATAATTGTAGTCAAGGATATGGTGGTACGGAGAAAACTAAGAATCTTTAACCATACGGCTTAACTTTGTACGTTGTTAAACCAGCTATTTTGCTGCCAGTGACGACGCCAAATCCAACCTAACGCCAGCCCCCGCAGAGCAAGGAATACCGCCACAGAAAGCCATAACCCGTGGTTGCCTAAATACGGAACCGTGAAGAGCGTTAGCCCGAAACCAACAGCGGCAACCGCCATGCTATTACGCATCTCAGCTCCCCTTGTCGCGCCAATAAACATCCCATCCAGCAAGTAGCACCAGACACCGACTACGGGTAATACAATCTGCCAGTGGAGATAGCGATCGGCCTGTAGCTGTAATTGGGGAATGGACGTCAGAAGAGAAACAATTTGCTCGCCAAATAGGGCATACACCACGGCAAACATGAGCGCGACTAAACCCGCCTGGCGACAGGCAGCACCCCAAACCTCGAGTAGTTGGCCGCGATTCTTTGCGCCATAAGCTTGCCCGGAATGGGCTTCAACGGCATAGGCAAAACCATCAAGCGCATAAGCGGTAAACGTCAGAAGCGTCATTAATACCGCATTGACGGCGACAATTTCGCTACCTAAGCGCGCACCAAAGATGGTCACTGATGCAAAGCACACTTGCAGTAATAACGAGCGCAACATGATGTCCCGATTGAGCGCCAGTAAGCGCCGAACATTGCCACGCCAGGACTGCTTAATCATCTCAAAGCTGATACCACGCATGCCCATAACCTTCTTCACCATCAGCAATCCGATGAAAAATGTCGCGTATTCAGCAGTGACAGTCGCAAGTGCCGCCCCTTGAACATCAAGGTGCAACCCCATAACCAGCCACACATCCAGTACGATATTCAGAACATTGCCGACTACCAGCAAGATAACCGGAGCTCGTGCGTATTGAACCCCTAACAACCATCCTAGTAGAACCAGGTTGGCAAGCGAGGCTGGCGCACTTAGCCAGCGGATTTCAAGAAAGCGTTGTGCTTGTACGAGCACATCCTGATTGCCACCAACAATTTGTAAAGCGAGTGAAATGAGGGGATCGCGCAGTAAGACAATTGCCACCCCTGCCCCAAGTGCCAGCAATAGTGGTTGCACCAGTGCACGAGCTAACGCTGAGGGATTATTGGCGCCAAAAGCCTGAGCAGTTAAGCCTGTGGTACTCATTCGTAAAAACAGCAGCAACATAAACAGGAAGCTGGTTGCTGTCGCACCAATGGCAACACCGCCCAAGTAAACAGGACTATCCAGATGACCAATCACAGCCGTATCGACAAGGCCAAGCAGCGGAACAGTAATGTTGGAGAAAATCATGGGTAAAGCGAGGCGCCAGAGCGCACGATCCGCTGTGGAGAATAATTGCATGACCTCTCCTGAAGGAGATCAAAGAGAATTAAGGCAGTGATGCGCATTCTAAATGCGCATCACCTAAAGAGATTTTACAGCCAGTCGCCGTTGCGAATAACCCCAACAGCCAGCCCTTCAATTGAGAAGTTATGCTCGCGCAGGTCTACCACGATCGGTTCAAACTCACTGTTTTCTGGCAGCAGATGAACTGTATTGCCCTGTTGTTTTAAGCGCTTAACGGTAACTTCATCATCGATACGCGCGACAACAACCTGGCCATTACGCACATCCTGAGTTTTATGAACCGCAAGCAGGTCGCCATCCATAATGCCGATGTCTTTCATTGACATACCGCTGACGCGCAGCAAGAAGTCGGCATTTGGTTTGAACAGTGAAGGATCAACCTGGTAATGGCCTTCGATATGTTGCTGTGCCAGGAGTGGCTCACCTGCAGCAACACGCCCAACCAGTGGAATACCAGTCACTTCTTCCACCAACAGGCGGATACCACGGGATGCACCAGAAACAATTTCAAGCACACCTTTACGGGCAAGTGCTTTTAAATGCTCTTCAGCGGCGTTCGGAGAACGGAACCCCAGACGTTGAGCAATCTCGGCACGAGTCGGTGGCATGCCGGTCTGGCTGATATGATCCCGAATAAGATCAAACACCTCTTGCTGCCTGGTAGTTAACGCTTTCATTCCGCCCCCTGGGTGTTTATACAGTTATGCTGTGAGTATATACAGTCAAAGGTCAATTTGGAACCACAAATTAAGCAAAAAACCAGGCACTTAACTATTCTGGAAAGATCACCGCAAATGCGACCAAAGCAGCGTGACCCAGGTAATTACTGCGAGGATAATTGAAATTAATACAGCGGCCGAGCCCATATCTTTGGCGCGTCCTGAAAGCTCGTGATAATCAGTGCCAACACGGTCGACAAGTGCCTCAATAGCGCTATTGAGGATCTCGACAATCATGACCAGCACGACTGAGCCGATAAGTAGAATGCGGGTAATGGGATCGACATCTAACCAACATGCGATGGCAATGGCGATAACAGCAGAAACGCCTTCCTGGCGGAAAGCTGCTTCGTTGATCCAGGCTGCTTTGAGCCCTTTCCATGAGTAGCCTGCGGCTTTGATGATACGGGTAAGTCCAGTGGTACTGCTCGCCATTTTAGGAAACCTTTTCAAATTATTTGCATCAATGCTTGTCAAAATTATAACGCCACAGAAATCTGGGTGAGATTCTGATATTCTTGCGGCGAATTTGCATCATTAACCTGAGGCTTTACATCGTTTATGTCAGGCTGGCCAAGAATCTACTACAAATTACTTAATTTACCATTAGGCGTTCTGGTAAAGAGCAAGTCCATTCCGGCAGATCCACAGGCCGAACTGGGCTTAGATCCCACACGCCCAATAATGTACGTTCTGCCTTATAACTCAAAGGCGGACTTATTAACCCTGCGCGCGCAATGCCTCGCGCACAACTTGCCCGACCCTCTCGAGCCGTTAGAGATCGACGGTGCGGTATTGCCGCGCTATGTCTTTATCCATGGCGGCCCGCGTGTGTTCACTTATTACACGCCAAAAGAAGAGTCGATCAAGCTGTTCCATGATTATCTCGACTTGCACCGCAGCAATCCAAATCTGGATGTGCAGATGGTGCCGGTATCGGTGATGTTTGGCCGCTCTCCGGGTCGCGAAAAAGGCGAAGTTAACCCGCCACTGAAGATGCTTAACGGCATTCAGAAATTCTTCGCAGTCTCCTGGCTTGGGCGCGACAGCTTTGTGCGGTTCTCTGCACCTGTTTCGCTGCGCCAGATGGCAACCGATCACGGTACAGACAAAAAAATCGCCCAAAAACTGGCACGCGTGGCGCGTATGCACTTTGCTCGCCAGCGCTTAGCGACTGTTGGCCCGCGTCTGCCGGTACGTCAGGATCTGTTCAATAAGCTTTTGGCTTCAAAAGCTATTGCCCGTGCAGTAGAAGATGAAGCGCGCAGCAAGAAAATCTCCCATGAAAAAGCGCAGCAAAATGCTGTTGCCTTGATGGAAGAGATTGCGGCGAACTTCTCTTATGAAGCCGTTCGTTTGACCGACCGCGTATTAGGTCTGACGTGGAACCGTTTGTACCAGGGCATTAACGTTCACAATGCTGAACGCGTTCGCCAACTGGCTCATGACGGCCATGAGATTGTCTATGTGCCCTGCCACCGCAGCCACATGGACTACATGCTTCTGTCTTACGTGCTCTATCACCAGGGGCTGGTTCCTCCGCACATTGCAGCGGGTATCAACCTGAATTTCTGGCCAGCCGGCCCGATTTTCCGCCGCCTGGGCGCGTTCTTTATTCGCCGTACCTTTAAGGGCAGCAAACTCTACTCCACCGTGTTCCGTGAATATCTTGGCGAGCTGTTCAGCCGTGGCTATTCCGTTGAATACTTTGTGGAAGGTGGCCGTTCTCGTACCGGCCGTTTGCTAGACCCGAAAACCGGCACGCTGTCGATGACCATTCAGGCCATGCTGCGCGGCGGTACACGTCCAATTACATTGGTGCCGATTTACATTGGCTACGAGCATGTAATGGAAGTGGGGACTTACGCGAAAGAACTGCGCGGTGCGACTAAAGAAAAAGAAAGCTTCATGCAGATGGTACGTGGGCTGAGCAAGCTGCGTAACCTCGGCCAGGGCTATGTTAACTTCGGCGAACCAATGCCGTTGATGACATTCCTCAACCAGCGAGTGCCTGAGTGGCGTGATTCAATCGACCCGATTGAGGCCATCCGCCCGGCATGGTTAACGCCAACGGTTAATGAAATTGCTGCCGAACTGATGGTGCGTATTAACAATGCAGGCGCGGCAAACGCCATGAACCTGTGCTGTACCGCGCTCCTGGCATCGCGCCAGCGTTCACTGACGCGCGAACAACTGACCGAACAGCTCAACTGTTACCTGAGCCTGTTGCGTAATGTGCCGTATTCACCGGACGCTACCGCACCAGACCAGCCAGCAGAAGCGCTTATCGAACACGCGCTGCAGATGAATAAGTTTGAAGTAGAGAAAGATACGATTGGTGACATCATCATTCTGCCGCGTGAGCAGGCAGTGCTGATGACTTACTACCGTAACAACATCCTGCATATGCTGGTGTTACCTTCTCTGCTGGCTGCAATTATCACGCAGCATCGCCACATTTCCCGCAGCGAGCTTCTGCGTCAGGTTGAGCTGCTCTACCCGATGCTGAAGTCTGAGTTGTTCCTGCGTTGGGAAAAAGCTGAACTTGCCAGTGAAATGGATGCGCTGCTTAATGAACTGGTTCGTCAGGATCTGATTACCCTTACGGGTGAAGAAGTGGTGATTAACCCGGCACGCTCACGCACTATGCAGCTTCTGGCGGCAGGTGTTCGTGAAACGCTGCAACGTTACGCGATTACTTTCTGGCTGCTGAGTGCAAATCCATCGATTAACCGTGGGACGCTGGAGCGCGAAAGCCGCACCGTTGCCCAACGTTTGTCGGTGTTGCATGGCATTAATGCACCGGAGTTCTTCGATAAAGCTGTATTCACCTCGCTGGTATTAACCTTGCGTGATGAAGGCTATATCAGCGACACCGGAGATGCAGAACCCGCCGAAACGATGAAGGTCTACCAGATGCTGGCAGAGCTGATCATGCCGGATGTGCGTTTGACGATTGAAAGTGCGACGTCGCAGGCTGCGACCGAGTAAAAAATCTGGCGGATAAACGAAGTGTCATCCGCCATTTAGTTTCTTATACCCGAGCTACTTCGAGATGCAGGTAGGCGGCAATCGAACGAATCCCGATGAGCTTACTCAAGTAAGTGATTCGGGTGAATGAGAGCAGCCAACAACCCTGCAACTTGAAGGGCGATGGGTATAATTAGAAGTGTAGGTAACTCAACACCAACCCTATAAACAGCACCAGGCCAACATAGTTATTGTTGAGGAAAGCTTTAAAACACGCATCACGGTCACGATTCGCCGTCAGCCGTTGCTGATGGACAAAGAGCATCCCCGCCAGCGCAATAGACCAGTAGAACGCCCCACCTAATCCGTTTAACCAGCCAATCACCGCCAACAACACCATCACTGTAAACTGCAAAATACCGATAATCAGATTGTCATAACGGCCAAATAAGATGGCTGTGGATTTAATGCCGATTTTCAGATCGTCATCGCGGTCAACCATTGCGTACTGCGTGTCATAAGCCACAGCCCAGCAAATATTGGTTAAAAACATCAGCCAACAGCTAAGTGGAACAGACTCGCTCACTGCGGCAAATGCCATCGGGATTGACCAGCCAAATGCAGCCCCTAGCACCACTTGCGGCAAATGAGTGTAGCGCTTCATAAACGGGTAAACCCAGGCAAGCGCTAACCCCGCCACCGATAATAAAATCGTCATGGTATTAAGCGTCAGTACCAGTAAAAACGAAAGCACTACCAGTACCGCAAATAAGATACGCGCTTCTTTCTCGCTTACAGCCCCGCTCGGCAATGGCCTGTGCGCCGTGCGTTTCACGTGACCATCAAATTTGCGGTCAGCGTAGTCATTTACCACGCAACCCGCAGCGCGCATCATCCAGACTCCGGCTATAAACACGCATAAAATGGTTAGCGGAGGCACTCCCGGTGTCGCAAGCCACAGCGCCCATAGGGTGGGCCATAACAACAAAAGCGAGCCAATTGGCTTATCAAGTCGCATCAGACGTTGATACGCCTGCCATTTACCCTGTTTCAGACTCCACTCCATTATTTTTCCTCTCGATACAACGGAGAAGCAGGAAGGAATAACTCGGTTAGCACCAGCGGCTTTCCAGCTAATCTCAGGCGGGAACGACGCCCCCACTGCTCCGAACTGCGGCCAATCTCAATAAAATCCCGTGTCAGGGAAGATGAACTAAACAGGTAGCGTCCAAGCGGCGTGGTTCCGAGCCTTTGTAAAGCAAGCTCTGGTCCTTCAAGGGTTGATTCAGGGACCACTGTACGCCCCAAAAGCCAGGGCACATCGTCACCGCAAAGCACAACTTCGCGCAACCAATAACGGCTGGACTCAGGCAACATATTAGCTTCAGGAAGAACGACATGCGATTCGAAAAAACCTTCACGCACAATGCGGGCAGTAACCCTGGAACAATACTGCTCAAAGCGTTTGGTCATTGAGTCTTCAAGCAACAGCCAGTCAAGGAGTGATGCACTCAACCCTTCTGGAATCGCAGCTTCAAAACGTAAGGCGCGCAATGGCGAAAGCGCGTCAGACATGGGAATTTCTCCGAAACAAAACCGAAAATCATTGTAACGCAGAATAGGTATAGCGGGGCAGGGAAAAGCTCACAAGCGTTTAACAATGCCGGGAACAATGCCGGGGAACAATGCTAACCCTTCTAAATCATTCGAGTTGAATCAAGGCGGCAAAAGAGAAAATCCCTCTGAGCTTACTAAAGTAAGTGATGAGGGTTTTTGAGCGCAGCCAACGCAGAGTCAGCTTGAAGGATGACGAAGGAAAAAAGGTGCGCCCGGAGGCGCACCAAACTTCAAACATCAGCACTGCGGGGAAACCATCACCCCTTGCCTTTTACACTGCTGATAAAGGTTTTACGGGCGCTAGTCGATCCCAGGCGTTCAGCTTCATCCAGCAGTTTCAAGGCTTTATCAACATCGCCTTTCGCTACTGCATCTTTGATAGCCTGGTTGAAGTAGCTCTCTGTATCGCTAAGCACGGGTTCTTTTTTCGCGGCAGGAGCCGGAGCGGCTACAGGCGCAGTAGCTGTTGCTGCAACAGGTGCGGCATAAGCGGTAGCAGGCGCTGCGGTGTTACCCACAGTCACAGGGTCTGGACCAGATGAACCAAAGAGTGGCCCCACTAAAATGCTTGAACCAGAAGAGGTTTTTACCCGCAATTTCAGCGTTCCCGTCGTGCCATGGCTCGCAATTGGGTCTGGAATATCTGGGATCGCGTTGCCATTGCCCTTGGCATAGGCTTTGGCCGGATCAATCATCTTCGTGGTTTGTTGTGCATCTTTACTGGTGGTGAAGACCAATAAATAGAGTTTTTGCTGCCCCAATGCTGGCGTTAATTTAAACGTCCCTTCCAGGCGGTTATCAGACATCACGCCTGGTTCCTGGTAGGCAAAGAAACTGCTTGGGAAGTATGCAGCCGGGCGCAGGTTTTGATCCAAAACCAGTACGTTTGGCGCGAAGACCGTATCTTTTTCAACGACGCTGGTAAGGGTAATAGTCAGTTCACCAATACCCGCCGGAAC
Organism: Buttiauxella cochleicola; assembly: GCF_021282405.1. Taxonomy (NCBI): domain Bacteria; kingdom Pseudomonadati; phylum Pseudomonadota; class Gammaproteobacteria; order Enterobacterales; family Enterobacteriaceae; genus Buttiauxella; species Buttiauxella cochleicola. Next base: position 34,772 of record NZ_JAJSOU010000009.1, on the reverse strand, counting down.
GCTGTAAGCCGCTACCGGACCAATAATGTCAGCGACACCCAGAGACTGTCCGCCAGTCGCAAGGTTTGTGGTATGCAGTTTGTTTTGGGTAACCGGCGTCCAGACAAGATTTTGTAATGCAGATTCAGGAATTGACGGCGCGGCAGAAACATCCTGCGGAACGATATTGATATCTGCCAGACTGATTCCGGGAACGCTGGCGAGCAACCCTGCAGAAAGGCAGAGTGCGAGGAGACTTTTTTTCATTTTCATTTTTATAGACCTCGAATGGGAAATCGGTGGAAAGTTGGCCAGGCAATAGCGCTTTCCATCGAAACAAGCATTGGCATAGAGGGTAATCATGATGGGGAGTTCAGTGGCGAACTCCCCATCATTTCTTCACTTCAGGTTAATGCTGTATTACCACCAGATTTCCATCTGGGCACCGAAGGTGAATTCGTCGTCATCGCCACGGCTGGTAGAGAAGTTGCCGTTACCGGTAGAGTCAGAGATAGCAAAGCGAGTGTTGTCGCCGTTGGCATCTTTCGCGTAACCCCATTTCTCATCCCATTTGGCGTAAGTTGCGAACAGACGCAGTGCCGGACGTGACCAGATGCTGTCGCCTGCCTGCCATTGTTGTGCCAGGGTGATTTTGTACTGACCGTTACGGTCGCCAGTTTCCTGGGATTTCACGTTGTCGTAGCCAACTTCCAGCAAGGTACTCATGATTGGCGTCCATTTGTACATTGGGCGCACACCTACGGTGTACCATTCAGTACCCTGGTTATCATCCATATCCAGGTTCTGGTACATCGCAACGTACATCAGGTCCCATTGGTCAGCCAGAGTGATCGCGCCGTGGTCGAGAACACGAATCATGCTGCCGTCGTTGTTTACGCTACCGCCCTGCGCCTGGCCTTTGCCCTGCGAAGTCATAGAGTCAGTTGCATACTGCACAACGAATTTGTTGAAGCCTTTCATCATACTTTGCGTATGTTCAAGGGTCCCCATCCAACCATCTTTCGACGCACCTGGTTGCAGGTAGTAGTCGTCAGGAATGTTGGTGTGACCGTAGTCAACACCCAGTTCCAGTGTGCCGCCAGGGTTAGTTTCAATACCAGCCCAACGCACGTCAAATACGTCGTTTGGAACTTTGTTGTTGTAAGTACGTTCGCCGGTTACCGGGTCGCGATCGCCGAACGCTGAAGAACCGCCTGACTCAGAAGAACGAGTTGCTGCGAAGGAAAGTTTACCTGCACCTACGTCAATGTTTTCCAGACCTGCACCAGGACCAGAAATATCCCAGTAGTAGAAGTCGATCATGTGAACGTCGTGACGTTGGTAGAAACGCTTACCAGCCCACATGTTTGCGCCAGGCAACGAGTCGATCAGGTTTTTACCCTGCACGTTGAATTCGCGAATCGCCGGGGTGTTGGTGTCTTCCCAGTCATTCAACTGCGGAGAGTTATAGGCAATGTTGGAGTCGAAATAGAAGCTCTTATCGCCTTCTTTCCAGACTTCCTGACCTAATTTAATTTCCGCGTACGTTTCGCACTCGTTACCCAGACGATATTTAGACTGAGCACCAGTTGCCTGGAAACATTCTTGCGGGCCGCCGCTACCGGTCCAGCCGATACCAGAACGGGCATAACCGTGGAAATCCACAGCCAGAGCCTGAACAGACATAACGCCTGCTGCTACGGCGACTGCCAGTGGGAGTTTGCGCAGAGTAATCATCGTTCTATCTCCTGAGATCATTGCTTTTCTTTTTTATGGGAATGCTTAAACACCTGGCTCTTGATGCAACCGACGACATGCGGTGCCATCTTCTCGGAACAGATGGCAACGCTCTGGCGGCAAGCCAATAGCGAATGTGGCACCCTCTTTTACCAACACCACGTCATTCTGGCGGTACACCAGGTTCTGACGGATGGCGGGGATTTGGATATGAATCTGAGTTTCATGACCAAGCTGTTCAACAACCTGTACTTCGCCTTCGAGAGTGACGTCAGCGATGTCGCTTGGCAGTAGGTGTTCCGGGCGAATACCAAGGGACATGTTGGCACCGACCTGAACTTCTTTGCTTTCCACCGGCAGCCAGACTTGCTGGCGGTTCGGTAATTCAACCTGCACCTGATCAATGGCAGTAGCGGTGACTTTTACTGGCAGGAAGTTCATTTTTGGCGAGCCAATAAAACCCGCAACAAAACGATCCGCCGGGTAGTGATATAGCTCGAGTGGTTTACCCACCTGCGCGACGCGGCCTGCGTCCAGCACCACAATTTTGTCGGCAAGCGTCATCGCTTCAACCTGGTCGTGGGTGACGTAAATCATGGTGCGACCAAGGCGCTTATGCAGTCGGGAAATCTCAATACGCATCTGCACACGCAGTGCCGCATCAAGGTTTGAAAGAGGTTCATCAAGCAGGAATACACGCGGTTCAGCCACCAGCGTACGGCCAATAGCTACGCGCTGACGCTGTCCACCAGAAAGTGCTTTCGGGCGACGTTCTAATAAATGTCCCAGTTGTAAAGTTTCTGAAACCTGGGTGACACGCTGATTGATATCGCTTTTCTTGGCACCAGCAAGCTTCAGGCCGAAGGACATGTTTTCAGCAACGGAGAGATGGGGATAAAGAGCATAAGACTGGAATACCATGCCGACGCCACGCTCAGCGGGAGGGATGTCGTTCATGCGAGTATCACCAATGAATAAATCACCGCTGGTGATCGTTTCCAGACCCGCAATCATGCGTAACAGTGTGGATTTACCGCAGCCTGACGGTCCAACAAAAACCACGAACTCACCTTCTTGAATGTCGAGGTTGATATCTTTCGATACCACCACATCACCCCAGGCTTTCGTTACGTTCCGTAGCTGTACGCTTGCCATGTACTTCTCCCTTCATTCCGTCACTCTGCTAAACGGCAGGTGATTCAAGATGTGTCGGACTATGAATGATCTATACATTTCGTGAATCCTCCACCCTGCTGTTTTTAATGGGGGAGGAGGCGGGAGGATGAGAAGCGAGTTTCTGCAACCGGTTACAGCAGGCGCGACAGTTTTTCGTGATCGTGGTTTCAAATTTCTGGGTGGTTTTGTGTGCTCTGGTACACATAACTGTCAGTTATGGAATGCAGATCACAGATACCAGGGTGGGGGCGTAGGGCTAAGGAGGATGAGAAGCACTTGCCATCTGCGCAAACTGGCATCCGTAACGCCACTACCTTGACCTTGATGTATCCACGCGCATAGCAAACCACCATTCAAAGGATGGGAATAAATATGAAAATTAAAACTGGCGCCCGCATCCTCGCTCTGTCTGCCCTGACAACGATGATGTTTTCCGCCTCTGCACTGGCAAAAATAGAAGAAGGCAAACTGGTCATCTGGATTAATGGTGACAAAGGCTATAACGGCCTTGCTGAAGTGGGTAAGAAGTTTGAGAAAGACACCGGTATTAAAGTCACCATCGAACACCCGGACAAACTGGAAGAAAAATTCCCACAAGTTGCGGCAACTGGCGATGGCCCGGACATCATCTTCTGGGCACACGACCGTTTCGGTGGTTATGCGCAATCTGGCCTGCTGGCCGAAATCACTCCAGATAAAGCTTTCCAGGACAAACTCTATCCGTTTACCTGGGACGCGGTTCGTTACAACGGCAAAATCATCGCTTACCCAGTTGCGGTTGAAGCACTCTCTCTGATTTACAACAAAGACCTCGTACCTAATCCGCCGAAAACCTGGGAAGAGATCCCAGCACTCGATAAGCAGCTGAAAGCGAAAGGTAAGAGTGCGTTGATGTTCAACCTGCAAGAACCGTACTTCACCTGGCCGCTTATCGCTGCTGACGGTGGTTATGCGTTCAAACTCGAAAACGGCAAATACGACGTGAAAGATGTGGGCGTGGATAGTGCAGGTGCGAAAGCTGGCCTGAGCTTCCTGGTCAACATGATTAAAAATAAAGAGATGAACGCGGATACCGATTACTCCATCGCAGAAGCTGCCTTTAACAAAGGCGAAACCGCGATGACTATCAACGGCCCGTGGGCATGGTCCAACATTGATAAGAGCAAAATCAATTACGGCGTAACGCTGTTGCCAACCTTCAAAGGCAAAGCATCTAAACCGTTCGTTGGTGTGCTCAGTGCCGGTATCAACGCCGCCAGCCCTAACAAAGAACTGGCGAAAGAGTTCCTGGAAAACTACCTGCTGACCGATCAGGGCCTGGCTGACGTTAACAAAGACAAGCCATTGGGTGCCGTTGCACTGAAATCCTACCAGGATCAACTGGCGAAAGACCCACGTATCGCCGCCACTATGGATAACGCCCAGAAAGGCGAAATCATGCCGAACGTGCCGCAAATGTCTGCGTTCTGGTATGCCGTTCGCACCGCCGTCATCAACGCAGTTAGCGGTCGTCAGACTGTTGATGAAGCGTTGAAAGATGCTCAGGGACGTATTACTAAGTAAGTATCTGGTCAATTCCCTCTCTGAAAAGAGAGGGAAAATAATAATATGATTAGATACCCAAAATAATTCGAGTTGCACCGAGGCGGCAAGAGAATGAGTCCTAATGAGCTTAGTAAACTAAGTGATTTGGGCGAGTTCTCACAGCCAACAAAGAGGCAACTGGAAGTATGAAGGGTATAGAGGAAGACCCCATGGATGTAGTTAAAAAGAACCACTGGTGGCAAAGCGATGCACTGAAATGGTCAGTCATCGGCCTGATGGGACTGCTGGTTGGTTATCTTGTCGTATTAATGTACGCCCAGGGGGAGTACCTGTTCGCCATTATGACGCTGATTTTAAGCTCACTTGGCTTATACATTTATGCAAATCGTAAGGCTTACGCCTGGCGCTATGTTTACCCGGGCCTTGCTGGCATGGGGCTGTTTGTTCTGTTCCCACTGGTTTGTACCATCGCCATTGCTTTCACCAACTACAGCAGCACCAACCAACTGACTCAAGAACGCGCACAGCAGGTGCTGATGGACCGCCAATATCAGGCGGGAAAAACCTTTAACTTTGGCCTTTACCCGGCGGGCGATGAATGGCAACTCGCGCTGACTGACGGCGAGTCAGGCAAGAATTTTATCTCTGATACCTTTAAGTTTGGTGGTGTTCAACACCTGAAACTGAAAGACGCCGATGCTCTTCCTGCGGGTGAGAAAGCGAATCTGCGCGTGATTACGCAAAACCGTGCGGCGCTGACGCAAATCACGGCTGAAATGCCTGATGAAAGCACGCTGACCATGAGCTCCCTGCGCCAGTTCTCCGGCACACGCCCGCTTTACACTGAAGGTGAAAAGGGTGAACTGACCAATAACCAAAGCGGCGTGAAGTACCGCCCGAATAACAGCATTGGTTTCTACCAGTCTGTAAATGCCGACGGTAACTGGGGCAATGAGCAGTTAAGCCCAGGCTACACCGTGACTATCGGCTGGAAGAACTTCCTGCGTGTATTCCACGATGAAGGGATTCAAAAGCCTTTCATGGCCATCTTCGTCTGGACTGTAATTTTCTCAATCCTTACCGTGATTCTGACCGTTGCAGTAGGCATGATTCTGGCGTGTGTCGTGCAGTGGGAATCGCTGAAAGGCAAAGCAATTTACCGCGTGATGCTGATACTGCCCTACGCGGTGCCATCGTTTATTTCTATCCTGATTTTCAAAGGCTTGTTCAACCAAAGTTTCGGTGAAATCAACATGATGTTGAGTTCACTGTTTGGTATCAAACCGGCCTGGTTTAGCGACCCGACCACTGCGCGTTCAATGATAATTATCGTGAATACCTGGCTCGGTTATCCGTACATGATGATTCTGTGCATGGGCTTGCTGAAAGCGATTCCGGACGACCTATACGAAGCCTCTGCAATGGATGGTGCTGGCCCGTTCCAGAACTTCTTTAAGATTACTCTGCCTCTGCTGATTAAGCCGCTGACACCGCTGATGATCGCAAGCTTTGCCTTTAACTTTAACAACTTCGTGCTGATTCAACTGTTAACCAACGGTGGTCCGGATCGCCTTGGAACCACCACGCCTGCGGGCTACACGGACTTGCTGGTGAGCTACACCTACCGCATCGCCTTTGAAGGCGGCGGCGGTCAGGACTTTGGTTTAGCTGCGGCTATCGCCACGCTTATCTTCATTCTGGTTGGCGCACTCGCGATTGTTAACCTGAAAGCCACCCGCATGAAGTTTGATTAAGGAGCAACAAACATGGCTATGGTTCAACCCAAATCTCAAAAGCTGCGTTTATTTACCACGCACCTTTTATTACTACTGTTTATCGCCGCGATCATGTTCCCGCTGCTGATGGTTATTGCGATTTCACTGCGTCCGGGTAACTTCGCGACAGGCAGCCTGATCCCGGATCAAATCTCCTGGGAACACTGGAAATTAGCGCTCGGTTTCAGCGTACAACATGCCGATGGCAGCGTAACGCCACCGCCGTTCCCGGTGCTGTTATGGTTGTGGAACTCGATCAAAATCGCGGCGATTACTGCGCTGGGTATCGTGACGCTTTCCACCACTTGTGCCTACGCTTTTGCCCGTATGCGCTTCCCTGGCAAAGCCACACTGCTGAAAGGGATGCTGATTTTCCAGATGTTCCCGGCGGTGCTGTCACTGGTGGCGTTGTACGCCTTGTTTGACCGCCTCGGCCAGTACATTCCGTTTATCGGTTTGAATACACATGGTGGGGTGATCTTCGCCTATCTTGGCGGTATCGCACTGCATGTGTGGACGATTAAGGGCTATTTCGAAACGATTGATAATTCGCTGGAAGAAGCGGCAGCACTGGACGGCGCAACCCCATGGCAAGCCTTCCGCCTGGTGTTACTGCCACTTTCCGTACCGATTCTGGCGGTGGTGTTTATTCTGTCGTTTATCGCCGCAATTACCGAAGTGCCAGTGGCGTCGTTGCTGTTGCGCGATGTTAACAGCTACACCCTGGCAGTAGGTATGCAGCAATATCTCAACCCACAAAACTACCTGTGGGGCGACTTTGCCGCAGCAGCCGTGCTCTCTGCAATCCCGATTACTGTCGTGTTCTTACTGGCGCAACGCTGGCTGGTGAGCGGCCTGACGGCTGGAGGGGTGAAAGGTTAAGATTTCCTGTTGTTATTGCTCTACCTGATGTAATGCCACTGTACCCCTCATTTGACCTTGGATTTACTTATGGCGGCCCTTAGGCCGCCTTTTTTTATTCTCGTTTTAAGCGATTGCTATTACACAGCCACAACGTAATCACCAGCACCAGGATTGCTCCGGAGTAAATCAGCACATCGCGCGGATCTTTATGGTCAATGATGATGAGGCGCACAATGGCGGTGATGCCGATATAGATAAAGTAGCGCAGCGGAAAGTGATAACCCGACTGAAAGTATTTAACGATCAACGCGATAAATTCGAAGTACAGGAAGTAAACCACCAGCCCTTCAATCAGCTGGTACTTGCTGGCTTGATCGGTGGGTGCAAACAACGATGTGGCTAAATGCAGCGTTTCTTTACCCAGGAAGATGATGAGGATTAAGCCAAGCGCAAGCAACGCCAGATTGAGGACCATTTGCATAACTTTAGCGATGAGCTCAACGCCGGGGGTGGTTGTCATAGGAACGCCTCGTGTTCTGGTATAGAGGTGTTGTTATACGTTAAAAATGTGATCTTGATCTCAATTATTTACTTATATAACCGTTCGCTGCCGGAGGATGGTCCTTATGGCAGATTGGTGACGGTTCCGTTCACCAGGTATTCAGTGATAAATGAAATTACCGAAGCGGTGAAAGGAAAACCTCCGATCACCCATCCTCGTAATTATTGGAACCCCATCAGGTTCCAATAAACCCTCGTTACCTGAAATTAATATCCCGATCGCTCGTCATCCCATACAACTCAAACTTGCGTCCCACCATCTGCCCACCGTCACGCGTCAGCGGTGTCCAGCTCACTTGCGCCCGGCTGCGGGTTGGTGAAGACGAGAAGATATCCAGCGGCACATTGACGTAGAAACCTTTGGTGAAGTCCCCTTCCCCGTACTCTTCTTTCGACACGTTGGTAATGGTCGCATAAGTGCCGACAACCACGCCGCTGTCGAAGCGTTTGGAGATCTCCAACGTGCCACCCTTATCTTTCGCCAGATATTGGCCGATGCTGAGTTTAACCAGCACGTCATCAGCAAACGGTGGCGTCCAGTAACCGGTAAGGTGGCCGGTTGGCGCGCTGTAATCGGTGAACTTCATCATGTCCTGCGCACTACGCCAGTCACGCTGTTTGACGTAGTTGGCGTTGGCACCAATCGCCCAGTTGCTGTCGACCGGGCGGTACAACACTTCCGCGCCCACCCCGCCATACATGGTTTCGAGATAGCCGCCGTACACCTGCCCATACCAACTATTACCTAAATACTGGAAGTAGTTAGCTTGCAGGTTGTTGACGTAAATATCGTTCTCAACGTAGTCACGGACGTGGGTACGCACGCGCGGCAGTGTCGAGTCGTTCGGTGGATTGGTGTAGTTAAATTTGTCGTAGTTATTGGCGATGTTGGCAAAGAGGCTACCCGTGGTCAGCAAGTGATCCGTCACCCACCAGTCAGCGGTTCCCATCACGCCAACCTGATACATGTAGAAGCTTTCTGGGCCGCCCACGGACTGGTTCAGCACCGGGTTAATCGAGAAATTCACCTTCGATTTATCGATGTAATAACCCTGTTCGGTTTTCTCCGGAATGACCGGCTCAACACGTTTTTGCACCAGCGGTGTTTCGTGTCCAAGCGGCTCACCTTCCAGATGGTTTTTCAGGCTGGCGACATCCGTTTGGGTCGTCACCTGCGGCATATTCAGGCGGGTTTCAGTCACGCGGATGGTGCGAATATTCTCCGGCAGGTCATTCATGATAATGCGGTTAGCACGCTCGATGCCTTCACGGGAGTCGCGGTATTTCACCTGCTCACCCGTGACATATAGGGTGTCGCCTTTCACCTGAATATTCGGGTTTGCCAGGCCTGCATTGTATTTAAGAAGCGTCAGCTGATTTGCGACAACCGTCGGCTGTAAAATTTCATCTTGCGGCTGCGGCTGGTATTGCGGGCGGCGATTATCGTTATAGCCCGGGCGCAAGTCGTTAAAGTTAGTTCGCAGCGTGACACCAAACATAAAGGTATTGCCACGCTCGTAGCTGACGTTAACGTCGGCCCAATCGGTGACACGATAAATAGCGCCGATGTTAAAGCTGCTACGTTGCTCGAGTTTTCCGGCAAAATCCTGAGTGTAATTGTTACCTTCGTATTCCGCTTTCAGGCGCAGCGGCTGCCACGGAGTCTGGTATTCGACACCACCGAACAGTGACGCCGGGCCGTGGAACATGCCGCTAAAGTTGAATGAACCCGCCTGGTTGTAGCTGTTATCGCGATAGCAGAAGCCATCGCTCACTTCACAAAACGGGTTTTTCACATTGCCGCTGGTGCCCATGTAGCCCCAGCCCATGCCGAGGCTAAAATCGAACGGTCCCCAGGCTTTGCTCGCCACAACATATTCGCTATCGAACAAACCGGTGCCGCCTAAATCACGCACACCCACCGACACCTGCGGCAGGTAATAGCCTTCTTCCCAAAGGCGAACTTTCATGTCGAAGGCTTTATCTTTGTAAGTCTGGTTACCCGAGAACGCCTCGACGCTGCTGTACTCTCTGGTGCGCACGTCGGTGTAGCGCAAAGTCGTTTCCAGCCACGGGAAAAGCTGCACCGAGGCAGAGTAGAAGCGGTACTGATCGTTATCGCGATAGTTAAGGCTAAACTCGCCTTCTCGTGCCATGCGTGCAGTCGGTGTTTGCAGCAAACCCACACCGCCAAAATCCGATTGCGACGGGCCTACTGGGTCTGGAAAGGTTTCTGCCTGGCAGGCAGTAGATACGGCCAGCGCGAGCAGGCTGTAGAGATATTTTTTGTTCATCAATCCGGTCTCCGATGAGTCAGAGAGTTAAGGATTTGCTGATTCAAGTCGTTGAAATCAGAATTAAATAGTCGCTCTTTAAAGCCGACAAACAGGATGCTGCCCGGCGTGAGTTCAACATGGCGGTTATTCCAGTAGGCCACTGGCGCTTTTTGGGTTTTGCCGTCCGGGTAAATCACCCATGCGAAACTGCGGTCGGCTCCGCTGAGTTTGTCGACACCATCGAGATATTCGTCGGCACTGCGCCCGGCAACGAAAGGTTTCACACCCGGTGAACTCACCAGCCCCATCAGCGTGATTGTGGAGGGCTGTGGCCCGGCCCACAGGCTGTAATCGCCTTGCAGCGGAACATTGGCGCGAGGGTGAACACGCACCCAGTCGGGGTCGAGATCGACAAACTGCCGCCCGGTAACGTGAATGGCCTGCATCTGTTGGCGCATGCCGTTGATGGCTGCGGCATCGTCACCGTCTTCTTCGGCGGCGAAACCCGATAAAGCGGTTAACAATTTCTGGTGCTCTTGTTCTGCAACCGCTGTTGCCTGCCGTTCGCTAATTACCGCGCCTGGCCACCAGGCCCGCGCAAGTGAGGGCTGCGAGACTAAATCACCGAGGCGTTCTACGTTGGTGAGTTGCTGATTGCCGGGGTAAATAGTCACATTTCCAGCGGCGTAAGAAAGCGTGCTGCTTAGCGCTAAAAACAACATGGATGCTGTTAATTTCATTCTTTGGCCGCCTTCAACAAAATCGTAGTGACAGGCCAATAATCCGGGCCAATATATTGTTTTGACTGACGTATATGACCTTCGCTGTCTATCCAGAAGCGGTTATGCCAGGTTTTGCCATCGGCGGTGATTTCTTCATCGAGAACACGAACGGGCGTGGTGCTTTCAGCAACTTTTAGCGTGTCGGTGCCGTCCCAGGTAAAGGTTGAATGCGCTGTCGCCATTCGCGCCTGCTGATGCTCAGTCCAGGCAATTTGCCGTGTCCAACTCGCGCCATCGGTTATCTGATTTGCATGTACCAGCGGGTCGTTTGGCGTATTAGTCACTTGCTGGAGGTTGTCGCCAAGACCGGTGGTTTTTACGATGCGGCCCTGTTCGGTGACGATCATCGCCCGGTCTTGCGTTACCCATTTTTGCTGGCCGTTTTCGTCATATGCCAGAACGACAAATATTTGTGGGCCGTTATTGATGCTCATGTACTGGCTGGCGTAGCGCATATTCTGAATATCGTCATGGGTAAGCTGTACGCCATCACTGCCGACAATACTGTGCCAGAGCGATGAGCCAAGACCTTTAGTGGTGGCAGAGCAAGCCTGAAGTAACAGGCAAACAAGAAGAATTACGAGTCGCTGCACGAGGTTTCCCCGGAGTCGAAATAACCACACCGAAGTGTGGTTAGGATTAAATCACCCGGGATTTATCGGGTGCTGGTCGTTGTGGTTGTTGTGGTCCCAGTATTGGAACCATCACCGCCACCGGTTGCAGCAAGTGCTACACCCACTGCTGACCCGACAGTGCTGGCACTGGCCGCAGTAGAACTCCCTGCGGACTCGTAAGTAGCTTGTGCACCAGCGGCTTCACCTACAGCAACCGGATCTGCACTCGCCGCACCAGCTGCTGCCAGCGTGAATATGGCTAAAGCGCCATAAAGAACTTTCTTCATAACAATTTCCCTTCATTGAATGAATGGAGATTTGCCCAAAAGGAATTTCAGGCGCTTTCGAGTATACACAACAAGTAATAGCGTTAGTCCGCAGAGGGAAATATGAGAGGCGCTTTAAGATAAATGGAAACATAACAATAATAAGATGATAAAAATTACATTTAAACCATTAAAAACAATTATTTAAAATATATATCACTATAAATTTAATCTAATTAATCCGAAAGTAAACCTCCTTAATTATCGGGATATAGGCGATTTTAGGATTAACCTCAGCAGGGTGATTTGGGAATATTAAGCGGCAAGGGGAATAATCTTATTTAAATAACTAGGCCGGCTATAAGACTAATACCATTCGGGTAGTATTTGATAAAAAGAAGTGCTTAACGGGAGAACAGACGAAGCACAAAGTTGCAGGACTTCATCTGATAATGGAGATACTGTTTGTATCTCCAAATCACTTAAGTGAACAGGGCTACCCAAGCGGTAGCATTTTTAATAGGTAGCACGGCTATTCCACTGGTCGGTATAGATGATATTCCCGTCGCAGTGCTTCCATGTGATCTTCTCATAGTGCACCAGTACGGTTTCCAGATGCGTGCCAGTAGACGCGCCAGGATACAGGTCGGGCGTAATGGACGTGATTTTCACGTTTTCCAGAATGATGTTGAAATATTCCCGTTCCATGCCCGCATCATTGATATTGTACATTTTTATCGTGCCGGATTTGAGCACGTCACCCCGGGTTAATGCCCGATACAACAGCGGCGTAACCCTATCAAACTCCTTTTGAAACTGGATAGGTGCGTGAATGCGCGTGCCCGTCAGTCGCCCTGTATTGTGGTCGGTAGGGATGTTGACGTTATGAGTGAGCGATTTCATTTCAATAGCCCCCTGACGACCAACCACCAGCGAGCCACCAACCATCGGCGATCCATTTTCATCTGTTAACCACAAGTAAGCCGGGTTAGACATATAAACTCCTTTTATTTGTTTTTAAAACGGGATTTGATTTTTTTTACTTTGCCAGGGTAGTCAGGGAATATCCACAGTAAAACAATAAACGTGATGAATGTAAGTGAAATGTAATATTCCGGGAAGAAATATAGCCATATCATACCGCAGCCTATTACCAGCACCGGGAATATTACGCCGTCTAAAAAAATATTATTTCGTGTTTAAACATCTTAGCTCCTTTGCCCAACTACTTGTATTTCTCATACTTTGATGAAAGGCGAGTGAATACGACAATTAAAATTATAACCGAGACAAATGTTAGACCTATCCAGTATTCAGGAATCAGATAGAACCAAAGGAAAGCGGCGGCAATGATTGTCAGCGGGAATAATATAACCTCAAGAAATAGCGCGATTATGCTTTTAAACATCGTAGCTCTCTCGAATGAAGTCGCTAAGTTCATCAAGAGTTTCAAACGATCTCGACATTAACTTTTTAATCATTGCTGAAATAACAGGCTCAGCAAAGTAATAAAGCATTTCAAGTTTTGCCTGATAGAGCACCCAATAATACTCTGGATACATGGCTTTCAGATGACGTGCAGCGAGAGCGCTTTTTTGTTGTAGCCCGTAGAACTGGAGTGCAAAAACCGTTTTGGGTATTTGCAAGGAAAGCCTTTCGGCGACAACCTTTGACATAAAGCCCGATTGTGAGATGGCTAAGGACGCGGCCTGTGAGAAGGCAGTCCGTGTAACCTTGGCGGCAGGTATTGAAGCTGCCACCCCTGCGATGTTCCTGATTATCCTACGCGCGGAGCCTTCACTATTACCTTCTTCAACGTCCTTACAGACTAGCTGGAAATAGAGAAACAGCATGTGAGCAATGACATCACGGTATCTAAATATAGATTCAATAGAATATATAGTTCTAATTTCTTCTGCTTTTAACTCCTGACAAACATCATTGTATTGTGGAATAAAACATGATGAATACCAGCTTGCTCTCTCAATCCCTGAATATATATCAGACGCGACACCCCGCGCCGTGTGCATGACGCCACCAATAGCATTTTGTGTACTCAGTGCTAAATGGCGGTCACTTGCATATTTCATCCGTAAATAATCAGATGCAGTCATACTGATTTATCTCCTGTTAGTGGTGTTATAAGACTACCCCCTATCAGGAATATGGACAATCTGGGCTATTGTTTTCAGATATTTTATGGAACAAAAATCCCCATGCATGGATAAAACTGTTCACTAATTAGATTTGGAGATACAAAAAGTATCTCCATTATTAGATGAAGCCCTAAAATTCTGGGTCTCATCTATTCTCCCGTTATTATAAAATGCTTAAACGGGTATTATGCGCGCCAGGACTTATAACGGTTAATTAAACCGTTCGTAGAACTGTCATGAGTGCTGATTTCAGCCGCATCACCCAGCTCTGGCAGAATACGGTTAGCCAGTTGCTTACCTAATTCCACGCCCCACTGATCGAAGGTGAAGATGTTAAGAATTGCACCCTGAGTGAAGATCTTGTGCTCATACAGCGCAATCAGTGCACCCAGGCTGAACGGAGTGATTTCACGCAGCAGGATGGAGTTGGTTGGACGGTTACCTTCGAACACTTTGAACGGCACAACGTGATCCAGTGTTTTAGGATCCAGACCCTGAGCTGCATATTCCTGCTCAACCACTTCGCGAGCTTTACCAAATGCCAGTGCTTCTGTCTGAGCAAAGAAGTTAGACAGCAGTTTTGGATGGTGGTCAGAAAGCGGGTTGTGGCTGGTCGCTGGTGCGATGAAGTCACAAGGAACCATTTTGGTGCCCTGGTGAATCAGCTGGTAGAACGCGTGCTGGCCGTTAGTGCCAGGCTCGCCCCAGATAATTGGGCCAGTCTGGTAATCCACAGCATTGCCGTTACGGTCAACATACTTACCGTTGGATTCCATGTTGCCCTGCTGGAAGTAAGCCGCAAAACGGTGCATGTACTGGTCGTATGGCAGAATTGCTTCGGTTTCAGCGCCGAAGAAATTGTTGTACCAGATACCGATCAGCGCCAGCAGCACTGGCAGGTTCTGTTCTGCCGGGGTGTTAGCAAAATGCTGGTCCATCGCGTGTGCGCCAGACAGCAGTTCTACGAAGTTTTCGTAACCCACAGACAGGATGATGGACAAGCCAATTGCGGACCACAGGGAATAACGGCCGCCGACCCAATCCCAGAACTCAAACATGTTGGCGGTGTCGATACCGAACTCGCCGACGGCTTTCGCGTTGGTAGACAGCGCTGCGAAGTGTTTCGCGACGTGTTTGTTATCACCAGCAGTTGCCAGGAACCAGTCGCGCGCGCTGTGGGCGTTGGTCATGGTTTCTTGTGTGGTGAAGGTTTTAGAAGCAACCAGGAACAGCGTGGTTTCCGGGTCAACGCTCTTCAGCACTTCGGCAATGTGAGTGCCATCAACGTTAGATACAAAGTGCATATTGAGATGGTTTTTGTACGGACGCAGTGCTTCGGTCACCATGAATGGGCCGAGGTCTGAACCGCCAATACCGATGTTCACAATGTCAGTAATCGCTTTGCCGGTGTAGCCTTTCCAGTTACCGCTGATGATGCTCTCAGAGAAGGTTTTCATCTTCTCAAGCACAGCGTTCACCTCTGGCATTACATCTTTGCCATCAACAATGATTGGCGTGTTGCTGCGGTTACGCAATGCAACGTGCAGCACGGCGCGATCTTCAGTGCGGTTAATCTTCTCGCCAGAGAACATGGATTTAATTGCGCCTTGCAAATCCGTCTCTTTTGCCAACGCTTGCAGCTTGGTCAGGGTTTCTTCGGTGATGCGGTTTTTGGAGTAATCCACCAGCATTAAATCGTCGAAAGTGGCGGAGAATTTACCAAAGCGGTCAGCATCCTGAGCAAACAGCTCAGCGATTGTGACGTCTTTCATTTCGTCAAAATGCGCCTGTAAAGCCTGCCATGCAGCGGTCTGCGTTGGGTTGATATTTTTCATAGCGTTACCCTTTTGATTTGAGAACTGTGACTGCGGTCAATTGTATATCCACAAAACAGGATTTGTGATGATTTTTCTACCATTGCACCGGGAATACCGTTTCAGATTATGTGGCCGCGAAAAAGTTGCCGGGTGGGACTCAGCCCTCGGTGACCCCGTCTACACTGAGAAAAACAGTATGGCTTCGTAAACCAGGTAAGGTAAAAATTTTATGGAACTGTCCGTACCTCTTTTGTTGGTGGTTATCACGATCAGTTCGCTGGTAGCGCAATGGCTGGCGTGGGCAATTCGGCTTCCGGCCATCCTGCCTTTGCTGTTATTCGGTTTGATTCTTGGCCCGTTTACTCACGTGCTCAACCCTGATCAATTGTTTGGCGAACTGCTGTTTCCTATTGTCTCCTTGTCGGTCGCCATTATTTTGTTCGAGGGTGCCCTGACACTGCGTTTTGATGAGATTCGTGGATTAGGCGGTGTGGTGCGCAATCTTGTGAGCATCGGAATGCTGGCGACCTTTGCGGTGATCAGCCTCGCCTGTTGGGGGCTACTGGGCTTAGACCCTGCGTTAGCCGCACTGGTGGGCGCCGTTACGGTTGTTACCGGCCCGACAGTTATCGCACCGCTAATGCGCGTGGTGCGTCCCAATGCCGCGATTAATCAGGTGCTGCGTTGGGAAGGGATTGTTATCGACCCGGTCGGTGCGATCTTCACATTATTAGTTTTCGAATTTATTACGCTGCGCCAGGAAGCGGGCTCGAACCTGCACCTGGTGATTATCTTCGCGCAAACAGTGGTGGTCGGGTTAGCCTGCGGCGGGCTATTTGGTTGGTTACTGGGTACGGCTTTAAAACGCGTCTGGTTTCCGAGTTATCTACAAAACTTTGCGGTACTGGCGGTGGTCCTGCTGACCTTTGGGCTATCAAACACGCTAGCCGATGAGTCAGGTTTATTGGCCGTTACGGTACTGGGCATCTGGCTTGCGAATATGCGTGATGTGGATGTCAGCGATATCGTCGCCTTCAAAGAAGAACTCTCCGCAATTCTTATCTCAGCACTATTTATTATTCTGGCAGCACGCCTCGATATTCATGGCGTGCTGGCGATGGGTTGGCCGCTGGTTGCTTTGCTGCTGGTGATTCAGTTTGTCGCCCGCCCATTATGTATTGCAATTTCTACCCTCGGTTCGTCGTTAACCCTGCGCGAAAAGCTGCTGTTAAGTTGGATTTCTCCGCGCGGCATTGTCGCGGCGGCAGTGAGTTCGTTATTCGCGCTGACGCTACAAAAAAGCGGTTACGAGGGCGCGGATAAACTGGTGAGCGTGGTGTTCGCCATTATTATTGGCACCGTAGTTTTGCAAAGCCTGACCAGTGGACCGCTTGCCAGGTGGTTAGGTGTACAACAACGTAAACCACGTGGTGTGCTGATTATTGGGGCGAATACTGTCGCACGAACGCTCGCCCACGCGCTGGTGAAACAAAATATACCTGTCATTCTCACCGACAATAGCTGGGAATATTACCGCCTGGCACGCATGGAAGGGTTACCGGCCTATTACGGCAATGCCTGGTCGGAACATGCGGAAAACTTTCTCGATTTAAGCAATACCGCCCAGGTGCTGGCACTTTCTCCAAACCGCCATCAAAACGCGCTGGCGGTGTATCACTTCAGCCATATTTTTGGCAACGATAAGGTTTTCGCTATTCGTTCCGGTTCCGCTTTGAAAGGACGAGGCAGCAACGAAAGCGCACGCTTTCGCCGCCATGAGAAACTTTTTCCTGAAGATGTCACCTGGAGTAGTTTGAGCAGTCTGTTAGCCAAAGGGGCGACCATAAAAGCGACACGTCTGAATGAAAATTTTGGCTGGATGGAATATCTGGAGAAAAATCGCGGAGTTGTGCCACTTTTTGCTCGTCTGGAAGAAGGAAAAACTGTTGCGATAAACGGTAAAACGACGCCAACACTGCCCTGCACGTTGATTGCACTGGTCCAGACAGATAAATCTCCGGCTTCCAGGCGTTGACATCTGGCGCATAAAATTTTATTTCTATACGGCTACTTGCTCACTTGTGAGTAAGCCAGAAGAGGCGCGCCGCCCAGGTATCGTGTTTGAGGAGCCAATCCGCAGACGACACAGGAGGGGGAGCGGCGCCGAGGTAGTGTGCGTATGGCAGCGTGCATTATCGGCCACGGGGGCTGAATCCCTTGGGCTGTCACCAGGAGCACTAGTGCTTCATATTCCCCAATTTCGCAAAGGAATTGGGGAAACAAGGTGGGGCGCTTCTGGGTGAATCGTAGTTCAAGTTTACTTTTCTACGTCCTCCCCCTATCCCGCTCTTCCCTTGTGCCAAGGCTGATTAATTTTTTTGCCATTCCCATGGCTGTTTCTTTGACACGAGGCTGTACCGTAATGTCCTATCCACAAACCGTTATTGCCAAATTTGGCGGCACAAGCGTAGCTGATTACGACGCAATGAACCGCAGCGCCGACGTGGTGCTGGCTGATGAAAAAGTTCGCGTTGTTGTTCTTTCAGCATCTGCGGGTATCACCAATTTGCTGGTTGCGTTGGCAAGCGGCCTGGAAGCAACAGAGCGTTTTGTTAAGCTCGATGCGATTCGCAAAATTCAATATGACATTGTTGAGCGCCTGGCAAATCCGCAAATCATCCGCGAAGAAGTTGAGCGCCTGCTTGAAAACATCACCACACTCGCTGAAGCGGCATCCCTTGCTACTTCAACCGCGTTAACTGATGAGTTGGTTAGCCACGGTGAATTGATGTCTACGCTGCTGTTCGTGGAGATCCTACGCGAACGCAAAGTCGATGCCCAATGGTTCGATATCCGCAAAATCATGCGCACCAATGACCGCTTTGGCCGTGCTGAACCAGATGTCGCTACATTAGCAGAACTGGCAAACCAACAGCTTCAGCCACGCCTGGCTCAATCTCTGGTCATCACTCAAGGTTTTATTGGTAGTGAAGCGAAAGGCCGCACCACCACGCTTGGACGTGGCGGCAGCGACTATACAGCGGCTTTGTTGGGTGAAGCACTGCATGCCAGCCGCGTTGATATCTGGACTGACGTGCCGGGGATTTACACCACCGACCCACGTGTAGTGCCAGCCGCAAAACGCATCGACAAAATTGCTTTTGAAGAAGCAGCTGAAATGGCAACATTCGGCGCAAAAGTACTGCATCCAGCGACATTAATGCCAGCGGTGCGTAGCGATATTCCGGTGTTTGTCGGCTCCAGCAAAGACCCAAAAGCAGGTGGTACCCTGGTTTGTAACAAAACAGAAAATCCACCTCTGTTCCGTGCTCTGGCATTACGTCGTAAACAAACCCTGGTGACGCTCAATAGCCTGAGCATGCTGCACTCCCATGGTTTCCTGGCGGAAGTGTTCAACATTCTGGCGCAACATAATGTTTCTGTTGATTTGATTACCACTTCAGAAGTTAGCATTGCGCTAACGCTCGATACCACGGGTTCAACTTCCAATAGTGATAGCCCGCTGACCACGTCGCTGCTGACCGAGCTTTCCTCACTGTGCCGCGTAGAAGTGGAAGAAAACCTCGCCCTGATTGCCATCATCGGTAACAAACTTTCCCAAGCCTGCGGCGTGGGCAAAGAGGTGTTTGGCGTTCTCGACCCCTTCAACATTCGCATGATTTGCTATGGCGCATCCAGCTACAACCTGTGCTTCCTGGTGCCTGGCGACGACGCTGAAAAAGTAGTGCAGAAACTTCATCACAATCTGTTTGAATAAAACGAAGTGGTAAACAAATGGCCCGGGAAACCGGGCTTTTTGCTTTTAACCTACAGAAACACTGACTGGCTTGCCGATACGGCTGAGCATGTTAACTAATGCATCAATGGTAAATTTACTGGTTTTCTTGTTCACGACATCCGACACGCGAGGACGAGAAATATGCAACACCGCCGCCACTTCTGCCTGCTTGAGTTGATGCGCCTCGATCCACTGAGCTATCTCTTCCATCAGCTGCTCTTTAATGGCTTTGGCATTCGCAATTTCATTTGTTGAGTCAGAATACAGTTGTTCCGCCTCTTCGGAGGAAAAACCAAGGTCGAGAAAAATGTTCGTTCCCGCAGGCGTTATATGGCGAATACGAGTATCGATTTTTGTAGTCATTCAGGACCCCTTCGGTAGTGGCATACCGCTTTATATCGGGCGCTTGTAACTTCTTTATCGGGCCCGGTCATTTTCTGTGTTTTCTTCTTAAAACAATGTAATACGTATATGGCCTCGTCGAATTTTGCAACATACATGACGCGGAAAATACCGGTATCTTCGCGCAATCTTAGCTCGCATACCCCAGCCCCAAGCTCAGAAATTATCTTCCAGTTTTCGGGAGGTAAATCGTTTTGCACTCTGTGGAGCTGATAACCTGCATCTCTCTTTGCCGTAGCTGGAAACGTAAGAAAGTCTGAATAAGATGTTCCAATCCAAACGATCTCTTTTTCTTGAACGCCAGATTGCCTGACCATTTGACATTCCATTGTATAAAATTTTATACCAAATTCGAGATTAGAAAAACATAATCCTTACCTGCAGATAAGCTGCCTTTTTTAATTCAGGGAGTAAAAGAAGAAGTGTTTAACTACGAATGAGGTTCGCAAAATATCCTGGGGCGGCTGCAAATTGCATGCAGAAAGCTGATTTTTACTGAGCCTGGGAGCAGTTTGCTTTACACTGGAGGCCACTTCTTAAGAGGCCGCAATAATGTCCACATCAAGACTGACACAACAAGACATGACCGAAGCCGAGCAGCGCGAATTGAAAACGCGGCTTGACCGCGCACGCATCGCCCATGGTCGCCCCCTGACAAACTCAGAAATCAACCACGTTAAAAAAACTTATATTGACCAACTGATAGCAGCACGTGAACAGGAGGCCAAAAAAGTCCGCCAGATTAAAAAGCAAAAAGCGGCAAAACCAGATACATCTGCAACTTATTCCTGGTCTGCAAACAGCCATTCACGTGGGAAGCGCTAATTTAGCGCCCCTTCTTCTTGCGCCCTGGCTGAGCAAAACGTTTACGTGAAGCTAGCTCTGCCGGGGTTTTAGCAGCACTCTTCGGCCCGCTAACGACAGGTTTTTTCACCGCAACCGCCTTCGGTTTAGCTTTTGCTTTGGCCGCCGGTTTCGCTTCAGAAGACGAATTCTCAATCAGCTTAAATAATTCAACTAACTCATCGTCAGTCAAATCACGCCACTCACCCAATGGCAGCCCTTTCATGCTGACATTCATGATGCGAGTACGTTCAAGCTTCGTCACGTCATAACCAAAGTGTTCGCACATACGGCGAATCTGGCGGTTGAGCCCTTGCACCAGCGTGATACGAAACACAAAGGGAGCTTCTTTCTTCACTTTGCATTTCTTGGTTACAGTTCCTAGCATCGGAACGCCCGCTCCCATACCGCGAATGAACTCATCGGTGACTGGTTTGTTTACCGTAACGACATATTCTTTTTCGTGGTCATTCCCGGCACGCAGGATTTTATTCACCAGATCGCCATGATTGGTGAGGAAAATCAGACCCTGAGAGTCTTTATCTAAGCGCCCAATCGGGAAAACGCGTTTGCTATGGTTAACGAAATCGACAATGTTGTCTTTCTCACCATCTTCGGTGGTACTTACAATGCCCACCGGCTTATTGAGTGCGATAAGTACCAGGTCGTCTTCGTCACGGGGTTCGATTAATTGACCGTTGACCTTCACCACATCTCCGGCAAATACCTGATCGCCAATCGCGGCGCGTTTGCCGTTAATAAAAACATTTCCCTGTTCGATGTAACGATCGGCGTCGCGGCGGGAGCAGATACCGCTCTCGCTAATGTATTTGTTCAGACGTATAGATGAGTTGGTCAGCATGGTTCCTCCGTAAAACCCGGAATATACATTACATGAAGGGCGATGCGAACAGACTCGGGCAACAAACGCGAAGTTCATTGCCCGCAAAGGGGGTTATTTGGCAGGCATCGCCGCAATTACGGCTAATTGAAAGTGCCTTTTCGATCAGTACTCGTCCCTTTCGTCATCATCAGGCTGTTCAAGTACGCTGTATGCGACCGCACAGAACAGTGAGTTCAGGCGCTTCATATCACCAAGCAAACCGAGGTGTAGTGAGCTGGTTTCAATGCTCTGCACGTTTTGCTGATGCAGGCGGTCAACGTGCGCGTGTGAGAATCGGCGGTTAAGAATACGGAAGCGATGTTTATTACGGCGCAAACGGCGCGCACTGTTCACGTCGGCTGAGAAAAATACCGACAGGCTGAGCTTCAGGTTGCTGGTTAACTGTTGGAGCAGAATATCCAGTTCTTTCAGGCCATCTGGCGAGAATGCCCGACGAGTGGCCAGCGATTTATCCGCGACTTCACTCCCCATGCGCTCAAGAATATCTGCCGCCTGTTCCAGGTTTAGCGACATTTCAATAATCTCTGCCCAGCGGCGGGATTCGACTTCGGCCAGTTCCTCTTTTTGCATTTGCGCCATATACAGTTTGATTGCGGTATAGAGCACATCCACATCATCGGCGAGCTTACGCAGTTCCTTCTCCTGGCGCGGCTCTCCGTGCATCACTTTGCTCCAGGTTTCCAACATTTGCTCCAGCACATCACCCATACGCAAGGTTTCACGCGCTGCGTTGGATAGGCCTAGTGCTGGGGTATCCAGAGCCGTTACATCAAGATGTTTCGGCTTCATACGCGCATCAACTTCAGGAGTCTCACTAATTACGTTACGGCAAAAACGTGCCATTACACCGGCAAATGGCACCATTGCAAGGCAGCGAATCAGGTTGTAGAACACGTGGAAGTAGATAACCAGTTCAGATTCAGGCTGGGAGAGTTTTTGCATCGCATCAGCAAGAATATGTACGAATGGCAGCACAATCACGCCGCCCACCAGCTTGAACAACAAACTGCCGAGTGCAACACGGCGGGCAGCAGCGTTAGCGGTGCTGTTATTGATCATCGCTAACAGGCCAGAGCCGAGGTTGGCACCAATCACCAGACAAAGCGCGACATCAAACGAAATAATTCCCGCGGAAGTCAGCGTGGCGGTCAGCAAAACTGCAGCAAGGCTTGAATAACTGATGATGGCGAACATTGCACCAATCAACGCATCGAGCATGATATCGCCGGTTAACGAGGCGAAAATGACCTGCACGCCGGATGCCTGAGTAATTGGCGTCACCGCAGCAACAATCAACTCCAGCGCCAGCAAAATCAACCCGAGGCCAATGCCCACGCGGCCAAGTTGTCCGGCGCGCGTTTGTTTGCGGCTGAGGAAGAAAATAACGCCAATGAAGATGAGTAGCGGAGAAAGCCACGAAAGATCAAAGGTCAGGATTCGCGCCATCAGCGCGGTACCCACATCCGCGCCCAGCACAATCACCAGCGCAGGGGTAAGCGCCACCAGATCCTGTGCCACAAAAGAGGTGACCAACATTGTGGTGGCGTTGCTGCTTTGCACCAGTGCGGTTACGCCAATACCTGCGCAAAAGGCGAACGGTTTTTTTTCAACACTGCGGCTAAGTACGCTACGGAGATTTGCACCGTAAACGCGCATGAT
Organism: Buttiauxella cochleicola; assembly: GCF_021282405.1. Classification (NCBI taxonomy): domain Bacteria; kingdom Pseudomonadati; phylum Pseudomonadota; class Gammaproteobacteria; order Enterobacterales; family Enterobacteriaceae; genus Buttiauxella; species Buttiauxella cochleicola. Next base: position 11,617 of record NZ_JAJSOU010000009.1, on the reverse strand, counting down.
GCCGGTACGCACAATGTGCGTGCCCCATACCAGTAGCGCCACCGCAGAAAGTAGATGCAGTAATGTCAGCACTCATTCTCCCAGTCAATTGACGTTAAGAAATTCCTTCTCTTTCCAGTATATAACGCCTGGCAAGATTTAAACGTTTCGGGATGTAAGAAGGGGAAAAGGAAGGAATTCAGTGATCGACCGTCGGCGTAGCAGCCAGTTTGAACTCGGGCAGCGCACAGCCCCTCACGTACACGTAGTACCTGAGGGGGCGAGTACTGCCCAGGTTCAAAATGGCAAGTAAACCAGGTCGAAGCGGATTAGTCCGCGTCGTAACCGAGGTTAGGCGCTAACCAGCGTTCAACATCGGTGACAGACATCCCTTTACGGCGCGCATAATCTTCCACCTGGTCACGCTGAATCTGCGCCACGGCGTAGTATTTGCTGTCAGGATGGCTGAAGTACCAGCCGGAAACAGACGCACCTGGCCACATGGCGTAGGATTCGGTGAGTTTCATCCCCACCACATTCTCTACATCCAGCAGTTCCCAGATAGTCGCTTTTTCAGTGTGTTCCGGGCAGGCCGGGTAACCCGGTGCCGGGCGAATCCCTTGGTAGTTTTCGCGGATAAGCTCTTCGTTGCTGAGGTTCTCCGTTGGCGCGTAGCCCCAGTAAACCTTGCGCACACGCTCATGCAAATATTCCGCAAAAGCCTCAGCCAGACGGTCGGACAACGCTTTCACCATGATTTTATTGTAATCATCATGCTGCGCTTCGTAGCCTTCTGCTAACGCGTCTTCTTCCATGCCACCGGTGACCGCAAACGCACCGATGTAATCTTCTTTACCACTATGCTTTGGTGCGACAAAGTCAGCCAGACAGTAGTTGGCAAAACCGACTTTCTCGGTCTGTTGGCGCAAATGGTGTGCGACAGTTTGCACATGGGTGCGGGATTCATCACGATAGATTTCGATGTCATCATCCACACGGTTTGCCGGGAACAGGCCGACGACACCACGTGGGGTCAGCAGTTTTTCGTTATGCAGTTTGTCGAGCATGTCGTTGGCATCTTTAAACAGGCGTTTCGCCTCTTCACCCACCACTTCATCCTCGAGGATGCGCGGATATTTCCCGGCCAGCGACCAGGTCATAAAGAACGGCGTCCAGTCGATGTAGTTACGCAGCGTTTCGATGCTTGCCGTGACTTCCTGCACACCAGGGCGATGCGGGACTGGCGGCGTATAGCTTGCCCAATCAAATGCGAGATCGTTTTCACGGGCAGCAGCAAGTGACACTGGCGGCGTGCGTGGTTTTTTACGCGCGTGTTGGGTACGAACAGTGACATATTCTTTGCGCGTGCGTTCCACAAACTCGTCGTGCTGAGTCGGAGAGAGCAGTGCTGCCACGACACCTACGGTACGTGAGGCATTCTGCACATAAACCGTTGGCCCACTGTAATTCTGCTCGATTTTCACCGCCGTGTGCGCTTTGGAAGTTGTCGCACCACCAATCAGCAGCGGCAGCGTAAAGCCCTGGCGCTCCATCTCTTTGGCAACGTTGACCATTTCATCCAGCGACGGGGTAATCAAACCTGACAGACCGATAATATCGGCCCCCACTTCACGAGCGGTTTTCAAAATCTTCTCGGTTGGCACCATTACGCCAAGGTCGATGATTTCGTAGTTGTTACATTGCAGCACCACACCCACGATATTTTTGCCGATGTCATGAACATCGCCTTTCACCGTGGCGAGCACGATTTTACCGTTGGTAGATCCTTTCTCTTTGCTGGCTTCAATGTACGGTTCGAGGTACGCCACCGCCTGTTTCATCACGCGTGCCGATTTCACCACCTGCGGCAGGAACATTTTCCCTTCGCCGAACAGGTCGCCGACCACGTTCATGCCGTCCATCAGCGGGCCTTCAATGACCTGAATCGGGCGTTCAGACTGCTGACGGGCTTCTTCTGTATCGAGTTCAATAAACTCAGTGATACCTTTCACCAGCGAGTATTCAAGACGCTTTTTCACATCCCAGCTACGCCATTCGGCTTGCTGTGCGGCCGCACCGTCGTCACTTTTGCTACCGCGATATTTCTCGGCCAGATCCAGCAAACGTTCGGTGCTGTCGTCGCGACGGTTAAGAATTACGTCTTCTACCGCATCGCGTAATTCTTGGGAGAGATCGTCATATATCGCCAGTTGCCCGGCGTTAACAATCCCCATATCCATGCCGTTGCGAATGGCGTAGTAGAGGAATACCGCGTGGATCGCTTCGCGCACCGGGTCGTTACCACGGAAGGAGAACGACACATTCGATACGCCGCCTGAAATCATCGCATGAGGCAATTCGCGCTTGATGTCGGCACACGCACCGATGAAGTCCTGTGCGTAGTTGTTGTGTTCTTCAATCCCGGTCGCAACTGCAAAGATATTCGGGTCGAAAATAATGTCTTCCGGAGGGAAGCCGACTTCTTCGGTCAGAATTTTGTAGGCGCGGCGGCAAATTTCAATTTTGCGCTCGCGGGTATCCGCCTGGCCGACTTCGTCAAACGCCATGACCACCATCGCGGCACCGTAACGGCGCACCAGTTTGGCGTGATGGATAAACGGCTCAACGCCCTCTTTCATGGAGATGGAGTTAACAATGCCTTTGCCCTGAATACACTTCAGCCCTTTTTCGATGACGTCCCATTTTGAAGAGTCAATCATGATGGGCACGCGGGCAATATCTGGCTCACCGGCAATCAGGTTGAGGAAACGCACCATCGCCGCTTCGGCGTCGAGCATCCCTTCATCCATGTTGATGTCGATGATTTGCGCGCCGCTTTCAACCTGCTGAAGTGCTACTTCCAACGCTTCGTTATATTTTTCTTCTTTGATCAGGCGCTTAAACTTGGCAGAACCGGTGACGTTGGTACGTTCACCCACGTTGACAAACAGGCTATCGGCGCCAATGTTCAGCGGCTCAAGGCCCGCCAGACGGCATGCCACTGGCAGGTCTGGTATTTTACGTGGGGCAACGCCTTCCACGGCTTTGCTCATCGCCGCAATGTGTGCAGGCGTGGTGCCGCAGCAACCGCCGATAATGTTCAGGAAACCGGCCTGTGCCCATTCGCCAATCTGACGCGCCATCTCAAAAGCATCGAGATCATATTCACCGAAGGCATTCGGCAGGCCTGCGTTCGGGTGCGCGGTAACGTAGCAATCAGCGATGCGTGAAAGCTCAGCGACGTACTGGCGCAGTTCGTCAGGTCCCAGCGCACAGTTCAGGCCGAAGGTCAGCGCATCAGCATGGCGTAATGAGTTATAGAAGGCCTCAGTAGTCTGACCGGAAAGGGTACGGCCTGAAGCGTCGGTGATGGTGCCGGAAATCATGATCGGTAGATCAACACCCAGCGCTTCAAATTCGGTTTTAACCGCAAAAATAGCGGCTTTGGCATTCAGGGTATCGAACACCGTCTCAATCATGATGAGGTCAGATCCACCTTCCACCAGCGCACGTGTAGATTCACGGTAGGCTTCCACCAGCAGATCAAAGGTCACATTACGGAATGCCGGATCGTTCACATCAGGTGAAATAGATGCAGTACGGTTAGTTGGGCCTAACACACCTGCCACGTAGCGAGGTTTTTCTGGTGTGCGTGCTGTCCATTCATCAGCACAGGCACGGGCGAGCTTCGCCGCCTCAAAGTTGATTTCTGCCGACAGGGATTCCATTTGGTAATCCGCCATCGCGATGGTTGTTGAGTTGAAGGTGTTGGTTTCGACAATGTCGGCACCCGCTTCAAAATAGGCGTAGTGAATAGCGGCAATGATTTCTGGCTTGCTCAGCACCAACAAGTCGTTGTTCCCTTTCAGGTCACAAGGCCAGTCCGCAAAGCGCTCTCCGCGAAAATCGCTTTCATCAAGACGGTAGCTCTGGATCATGGTTCCCATACCACCATCCAGTACCAAAATGCGTTGTTGCAACTGCTGATGCAGTTTTTCTAATTTATTGCTCACTCTAACTCCCACCTGTTTACCCAAGCCTGTCAGCCCACAAGGCATACTGTCATAACTTGTAATAGTCGCAAAGCAATGGAACATGAGACATGTTCACCTGACTGATCCGATGAGTCCAATGCTGGTTGCATTATCGCCAAATAAAACGAAAATGATTTCCACGATACGAAAACAGGAGTCAGTTATGGTTGCTGCCGTTCCCGCTAAACGTGGAAAAAAACCGCGCGCTGCCACTGTGGCCGCACCACAACCCACCGGACAGGTTCAGTCGCTTACTCGCGGCCTGAAATTGCTTGAATGGATTGCTGAATCACACGGTAGTGTTGCCCTTACCGAGCTGGCACAACAGGCTGGTTTACCTAACTCCACGACTCATCGTCTACTGACCACCATGCAACAACTTGGCTTTGTGCGCCAGATCGGCGATCTCGGACACTGGACGATTGGCGCGCATGCGTTTGTGGTGGGTAGTAGCTTCCTGCAAAGTCGTAATCTGTTGGCCATTGTTCACCCGATGCTGCGTAAGCTGATGGAAGACTCCGGCGAAACGGTGAATCTTGCGGTGCTCGACCATAGCGATCATCAGGCGATTATTATCGACCAAGTGCAATGCGCCCAGCTTATGCGGATGTCAGCCCCAATCGGCGGCAAATTACCCATGCATGCATCGGGTGCAGGAAAGGTGTTTCTCGCGAATTTGAGTGACGACCAGGTCGCAACTCTGCTGCATCGTAAAGGGTTGCATAGCTATACCCCTGCCACACTGACCTCCCCACTGCATCTGAAAGAAGATTTGGCGCAAACGCGTAAGCGTGGATATTCATTTGATGATGAAGAACATGCGCTGGGGCTGCGTTGCGTGGCGGCGTGTATCTATGACGAACATCATGAAGCCTTTGCGGCGATTTCCATCTCCGGCCCAATATCACGCGTGACAGATGACCGCGTTACCGAGTTGGGCGCGTTAGTAATTAAAGCGGCGAAAGAGATTACTCAGGCATACGGCGGCGGGCGCTAACCCGCCTGCTTTAAATCGCCAAAACGAAGAATAAATCTTTGGCGTTTACGATAAGCAAAGACATCTTCTACGTGGCCATTGCGGATACGTTCCTGCAACGCACGCCAATAATCAGCTCGGAACAAGTCGCTGTGCATTTCATCGAATATCTGGCGAATACGCGGGGCAGCGCATAAGTAGTGACGAAACTCTTCCGGGAACACGTCGCCCAGTGCCACGCTGTACCACGGCTCGGCAGAGAGTTCGTCCTCAGGGTAACGCGGCGGCGGTACGTTGCGAAAATTCACTTCGGTCATATAGCAAATTTCATCGTAATCGTAGAACACCACGCGCCCGTGCCGGGTTACGCCAAAGTTTTTAAACAGCATGTCGCCTGGGAAGATATTGGCGGCGGCAAGTTGGCGGATGGCGTTACCGTATTCTTCCACTGCGTCGCGTAATTGCTGCCCTTCCACCTGCTCAAGCCATAAATTTAGCGGCACCATTCGGCGTTCAATATAAAGATGGCTGATGGCGATCCGGTCACCGAGGTCGGTCAGTTTTTCAGGCACTTCCTGCTGTAATAACGCCATCAATGGCTGGCTAATCTGATGTTTAGACAGCACAAAATTCTCAAACTCCTGGGTATCGGCCATACGCCCGACACGATCGTGCTCTTTGACCAGCTGATAGCATTCGCGCACACGTTCAGCAGTGACCTCTTTTTGCGGCGCGAACTTGTCTTTAATCACTTTGAATACCCGGTCAAAGCCAGGCAACGTAAACACCAGCATCACCATGCCACGAATACCTGGCGCTTCAATAAACTGCTCATCAGTGGCAGAGATATATGTCAGATATTCGCGGTAGCTTTCGGTTTTACCGTGTTTCTGGCAGCCAATTGCCATATACAGTTCGGCAGTCGTTTTACCTGGCAACAACTCACGCAACCACTCCACCAGAGCCGCAGGTTGTGGCGCATAAACCATAAAATAGGAACGGGCGAAACCGAAGACAATGCTTGCTTCGGCGGCGCTGGTTAAACAAGTATCAACGACCAGATAGCCGTCATCAGTGCGATGAATTGGCAATAAAAACGGTACCTTACCGTTCGGCAAGACCAACTTACCCACAAGCCAGGCGGCTTTATTGCGATAAAACAACTCATTGGCGACTTCAAGGGAAGCATGCTGCAAAGCCTCAGAGCCAAAGGTTTCGGTCAGATGCGCGATGATGTAACCCGCGTCTCGCGCCAAATCTTGCCACGGCAAACGCAAAGGCAAATCTCTTAGCAAGGAACGCAAAAGTGGCTGCCACCCTAAAGCCGGAGTAAAGGACTTTGATAGCGGACGAGGGATCTCACGAAAGCGCTTTTCTTCCTGAGAACTAAAGATAAAAAGCCGCTCGGGAGATAACGAGCGGTGATCGAACAGTCGACAATAAACAGAATTGAAAAAGCTTTCGGCAATTTCAAAACGAGGGTAATCGGGTAACAATTGTGTGTACTGCGCTTTGACACGCAGTAAAAACTCGTCGTCAGTATTGTGACTGCCAGTGATGCAACGCAGTTGCTCCACCACCAGGCCAACGTGGTGATCGTAGAGATGGATACGGCTTTTCATAGCCTGCTGAACTGCATGCCAGTCTGCTTGCTCAAAACGCTGCTGGGCTCCCGCGGTCACTTCAAGAAAGCGGCCATACTGTGCGTCAAAACCTTGCAGGATGGTGTGGGCAATTAACAGTTCCAGCCGTCGCGTCATAGGTTACCTCACAGCATAAAAACGGCGGATGACGCGCTGCTTATCCGCCCTACGAAAACTTAGAACTGATCTTCTTCCGTTGAACCGGTTAACGCTGTAACCGAAGAAGCGCCACCCTGGATAATCGTCGTCACGTTGTCGAAATAACCGGTGCCCACTTCCTGCTGATGGGAAACGAAGGTGTAGCCTTCAGGTGCTGCGGCAAATTCTGGCTGCTGCACTTTTTCCACGTAATGGCGCATCCCTTCACCCTGTGCATAAGCGTGTGCCAGGTCGAACATGTTGAACCACATGCTGTGAATGCCCGCCAGTGTAATAAATTGGTATTTGTAGCCCATTGCTGACAGCTCCTCCTGGAACGAAGCGATGGTTTTGTCGTCGAGGTTTTTCTTCCAGTTAAACGATGGCGAGCAGTTATAGGCCAGCAATTTGCCAGGGAAGCGTGCATGAATAGCTTCAGCAAAGCGGCGAGCCTGTTCAAGGTCTGGTTTGGAGGTTTCACACCACACCAAATCGGCGTATGGCGCGTAAGCCAGCCCACGACTGATTGCCTGCTCAATACCTGCATGGGTGCGGTAGAAACCCTCTTGCGTGCGCTCGCCGGTAATGAATTCGCGGTCGTATTCGTCGCAATCAGAGGTAATCAAATCTGCCGCATCAGCGTCAGTACGAGCGATAACCAGTGTTGGGACACCCATTACGTCAGCCGCAAGACGTGCCGCAACCAGTTTCTGAATCGCTTCTTGAGTAGGAACCAATACCTTGCCGCCCATATGGCCGCATTTCTTAACCGATGCGAGCTGATCTTCAAAGTGAACGGCTGCCGCACCGGCCTGAATCATCGACTTCATCAGCTCAAAAGCATTCAGTACGCCGCCAAACCCAGCTTCAGCATCGGCCACGATCGGCAGGTAGTAATCGACATACCGCGGATCACCTTCTTCAATGTTCGATGCCCACTGGATCTGATCGGCGCGACGGAACGTGTTGTTGATCCGATCAACCACCGCAGGTACTGAGTTTGCTGGATACAGCGATTGATCCGGGTACATGCTGGATGCAAGGTTGGCATCCGCCGCCACCTGCCAGCCAGAAAGATAGATAGCTTCGATACCTGCTTTCGCCTGTTGCAAAGCCTGCCCACCAGTTAATGCACCGAGGCTATTGATGTAACCCTTTTTCGATTCGCCATGCAGCAGACGCCACATTCTCGCTGCGCCATTTTGCGCCAGGGTACATTCCGGGTTTACCGAACCGCGCAGTTTAACGACTTCTTCTGCAGTGTACGGACGTTTGATGCCTTCCCAGCGTGGTTGCGTCCAATCTTGTTGTAATTGTTGGATTTGTTGGTTGCGTGAGGTTTTAGTCATGGCAGATGCTCCATATTATTATTGAGTAAAATTAAGCAAGCAGGCGGTAGCCCGGCAGCGTCAGGAAGTCGATAAGCGTATCGGAAGTGGTGATCTGCTCCATCAGGCGGGCCGCTTCATCAAAGCGCCCCTGGCTGAAACGCTTGTCACCCAACTCTTCTTGAATAACGAACATCTCCTCGGCAAGCATTTGGCGGAACAGTGCCTTAGTGACCGTCTCACCGTTACTCAACGTTTTTTGATGGTGAATCCACTGCCAGATAGAAGTTCGTGAAATTTCCGCAGTCGCGGCATCTTCCATCAGACCGTAGATCGGCACGCAACCATTGCCTGAGATCCACGCTTCTATGTACTGCACAGCAACACGAATGTTGGCGCGCATACCTGCTTCGGTGCGTTCACCAGGACATGCTTCCAGCAGTTGTGCCGCAGTAATTGGCGCATCTTCTTCACGCAGAACATGCAGCTGGTTTTTGTCTTCCCCCAGCGCTTTGCTAAAGACCTCCATCACAGTGTCGGCAAGACCCGGATGCGCAATCCATGTGCCGTCATGGCCGTTGGTCGCTTCCATCTGCTTATCCGCTTTGACTTTGTTGAGTACCCACTCATTGCGTTGGCTGTCTTTACTTGGAATGAATGCCGCCATACCGCCCATAGCGAAAGCACCGCGACGATGACAAGTTTTGATAAGCAGACGGGAGTAAGCGTTCAGGAAAGGCTTATCCATCGTGACGGACTGGCGATCGGGAAGAATGCGGTCCGGATGATTTTTCAACGTCTTGATGTAACTGAAAATGTAATCCCAGCGGCCGCAGTTCAACCCAACGATATGATCGCGCAGCGCATGCAGGATCTCATCCATCTGGAATACCGCCGGCAACGTTTCGATCAGCAATGTTGCTTTGATAGTGCCGCGCGGTAGAGAGAAATGATCCTCAGTAAAGCTGAAGACTTCGCTCCACCAGGCCGCTTCCTGCCAGGATTGGGTTTTTGGCAGATAGAAATATGGGCCGCTTCCTTTAGCCAGTAGAGAATCTACGTTGTGGAAGAAGTAGAGTGCGAAGTCAAACAGGCTACCAGGGATAGGTTCATCGCGCCAGGTGACATGTTTTTCCGGTAAGTGCAGGCCACGAACACGGCACACCAGTACCGCCGGATCAGGCTTCAACTGATAAATTTTACCTGCTTCGTTTGTCCAGCTAATGGTGCCGTTTATTGCATCACGCAGGTTGATTTGGCCATCGATAACTTTGTTCCAGCTTGGTGCCAGTGAGTCTTCAAAGTCGGCCATGAACACTTTGACGTTAGCATTTAAAGCGTTGATCACCATCTTGCGTTCAACCGGACCGGTGATCTCGACACGTCTGTCGAGTAAATCGGCTGGGATGCCACGAATAGTCCATTCAGATTCACGAATGGAACTGGTTTCCGAAATAAAATCCGGAAGCTTTCCAGCATCAATTTCCGCTTGCTGTACGGTGCGTGCCGCCAGCAGCTTATTACGCTGCGGTGTAAAGCGGGTGACGAGTTCACTGAGAAACTCTACTGCATCAGGCGTCAGTATCTGTCGCTCTGGTTCACCAAACGGTTGGCTAAAGGCCAACTCTGCGCTAACTGTCTGTTGTGTCATTGGATCTCTCCCCTCATTTCATCCCGTCAATAACGCCAATTCTATCTGGTACGTCCAGTGTCTGGTTTTCACTCAACAGAGTTAAGACTACTTCATGATTTTCTAAAATCAAAAACTATTTCCATTTTTGATTTTAAAATCATTTATCACATTGATATTTATGAATTTAAAAATTAGTCATTGAGGGAAGTGGTTTTTAGAAAACAAAAAAGGCACCTAAAGGTGCCTTGATCGTAGAGGTGAAGGGGTGCTGAAACGCTTAATCGAGCGTTGGGTTCATATGACGCAGATCGAACGGTGTGATCTGATAAACGTAGTAGTTCAGCCAGTTTGTGAACAGTAAATTTCCGTGACTACGCCAGGTTGCATGTGGCTTCTTCTGCGGGTCATTACCCGGGAAATAGTTATAAGGCACATCGGGATTCAGACCTGCTTCTACGTCGCGGAAATACTCACCAGAAAGCGTGTGCGAATCATATTCTGGATGGCCAGTCACAAATGCAATGCGCTTGTCTTTACTGCCAAAAAGATAAGCATCCCCTTCTTCTGACTCGGCCAGAACTTCGAGATCGGTGTAGTCACGAATCAACGATGCAGGGAAATCGGCGTAACGCGAGTGTGGTGCCAGGAAAGTGTCATCAAAGCCGCGAGTTAACAGTGCGTGTGGGTAAGTGAGGTTATGCTCATATACGCCAGACAATTTCTCTTTACGCGTTTGCTTAGGAATACCATAGAGAATATTAAGTGCCGCCTGTACAGCCCAACAGACAAATAGCGTTGAGGTGACGTGATCTTTAGCCCAATGAATTACTTGTTCGATCTGCGGCCAGTAAGCCACATCGTTAAACTCAACCAGACCCAATGGCGCACCGGTAACGATAAGCCCATCAAAATTTTCATCCTGAATATCGTCGAAATTACAGTAGAAGTTATTGAGGTGCTCAGTTGGTGTATTACGGGATTCACGCGAATCAATGCGCAACAGCTGAACGTCAACCTGTAGAGGAGAGTTAGAAAGCAGACGTAAAAACTGGTTCTCCGTCTCAATCTTTTTTGGCATCAGATTAAGTATGAGTACCTTTAGCGGACGGATCTCCTGATTGCTTGCGCGCGATGTAGTCATAACAAAGACATTCTCATCCCGCAGGAAATTGACAGCTGGTAACTCATCCTGCACCCGAATCGGCATAACCTTATATCCTCACAACATACGTTTAAACGTTTAGACATCCAGATAGCTGAAGATAACTCGCCGACTGTCAAATGTCGAGTATTCATAAGATAGTTGAAAATGTTTCACTTAAGCACAGATTTTATAGGCAGGGGAATAGACTGGTTAATGGCCGGTGTTGCAGTAGATTATATGGATGGGGTTGGCTTGCTGAGAGGGGAATATGAAGGGTGATTGCATAAATCGCAGACAGCAAAAAGCCCTGAACATCAGTACAGGGCTTGTATTCGTATCATCCTGATACTCACCCCTGCGGGGCCGTCGCAAGCGACGTGCAACATTGCTCCCGACAATGTTGTCCACTTAGCAAGCACAAAAAAGCCCCATGCTTTCGCATGAGGCTTGTTTGTTTATTTGGAGCCTGGCAGTTCCCTACTCTCGCATGGGGAGACCCCACACTACCATCGGCGCTACGGCGTTTCACTTCTGAGTTCGGCATGGGGTCAGGTGGGACCACCGCGCTAGTGCCGCCAGGCATATTCTGTTTCATCAACCGTCATGCTTTCACATAACCATCGACTTAAAATCTCGGTTCAAGCTGAAAATCAATATCGTAGTCTCTCAACCAAAACACCTTCGGTGTTGTAAGGTTAAGCCTCACGGATCATTAGTACTGGTTAGCTCAACGTATCGCTAC